>CBFDCX010000050.1:0-9911 GCA_965603415.1 uncultured bacterium | reverse complement strand
ATGTAGATATTCAAAGTTACGTATCTCTCATTGCGAACGGGCAGCATCATGAAGCCGTAAGAGTTATTAAAGAAACTCTTCCCATGCCATTATCTATCGGTAGGGTATGCCCTGCATTCTGTGAAGCGGAATGCCGTAGAAGCCTGGTAGAAGAACCCATTGCCATACGTCAATTGAAGCGACATGCAGCAGATTTTGATCTAACCGATAACTGGACATACACACCGGAAAAAGCACCTGACAAAAACAAGAAAATAGTGATCATTGGAGCAGGTCCTTCCGGTTTGACATGTGGTTACTACCTTTCAAATAACGGATATAACGTAACGGTATTTGAAGCAGCTCCCAAAGCTGGGGGGTGGCTCCGATATGGCATTCCCGAATACAGGTTACCAAATAAAATCCTGGATAAAGAAATAAAATTAATGTGTTCAAATGGTATGAAGATCAAATGTAATAAAGAAGTAGGAAAAGAGATAACCCTTTCTCAACTCAGTAAAGATTATGATGCTGTTTATCTGGCAATTGGTGCTCAAAATGCTGTTCCAATGCGTGTGAAAGGAAGTAATCTTAAAGGATGTTTCCTGGGTGTGGATTACCTGAAAGACGTTGTTTTGGGTAAAAAGACCGCTCTTGAAAAGAAAGTGGCTGTTATAGGTGGTGGAAACACAGCCATAGATTGTGCCAGAACAGCTCTTCGCAAAAGCTCTGAGGTTACACTTATCTACCGCAGAACTCGCAAAGAAATGCCGGCGGAAGCTTATGAAGTAGATGCAGCAGAAGAAGAAGGTATTAAATTTTATTTCCTTACAAACCCTGTAGAAAATATTGGCAGGAATAAAAAATTAAAAACAATTAAATTTGAAAAAATGAAACTGGGTAAACCGGATGAAAGTGGAAGACGCCGTCCGAAACCAACCGGTGAATTTTTCAAAGAAGATTTTGGTTCTGTAATAGCTGCCATTTCCCAGGCTCCTGATGTTGATTTCTTGAAAGAGAAAGAAAATAAGATCAATGGTAAAGAATTACCATTAACCCGCTGGTTAACTGCCGAAGCAGACGAAGAAACTCAATACACCGGTGTAAAAAACATTTTTGCCGGAGGTGATTTCCGCAGGGGTCCAGCTA
Organism: uncultured bacterium; assembly: GCA_965603415.1. Lineage (GTDB taxonomy): Bacteria > Cloacimonadota > Cloacimonadia > Cloacimonadales > TCS61 > JACNIV01. The sequence goes on along the minus strand of CBFDCX010000050.1, from coordinate 8,783 downwards.
CAGCCATAGAGGCAATTGCAGATGGTAGGAAAGCCGCTGATTATATAGAAAGATACCTCAACGGATCATCAATTGAAACTGTTCAAAAGCGTTTTAATTCCAAAAAAGAAAAACTGCTTAAAGAAATGGACGCAGAAGAATATGAGTATTATGAAAGAATAGAAAGATACAAAATGCCGGAACTGAATGCTAAAAAGCGTTCAACCAACTTCAAGGAAGTAGAGAAGGGATTTGCAGATGAAGATGCCAGGGCAGAAGCAGACCGCTGCCTGGAATGCGGATGCCAGGTTAATGAAACATGTGCACTTCGAAATTATTCTACCGATTACAAGATAGATCCCGATATATTTCTTGGCGAAAAGAGCAAACATCCGATCGATAGTTCACATCCATTCATATTACGTGATGCTAATAAATGTATTAAATGTGGTCGTTGTGTTAGAATATGTGCCGAAGTTCAAGGACCCGGAGTACTCGGTTATATCTATCGCGGATTTGTGAGCTATGTTGCTCCCGAGTTTGGAGAAAGTCTTACCAATACCGGATGTGAAGCTTGCGGTAAATGTATCGAAGTTTGTCCCGTGGGAGCTTTAACTTCCAGAAATATTAATTATAAACTCAATCCACATCTTGCCGAAAAAGTAGTTCAGAACTGTGGACTTTGTGGCACTGGCTGCAAGATCGAGGTAAATGTAGAAACAAATAGAGTCAAAGTGATAAACCCACCCGAGGAGCAGGGTTTCAATGGCAGGAATCTTTGTTTCGACGGTAAATTCGGATGGCAGATATTCGAGCAGGAAGAAAGAATTACAAAGCCATATTACCGGGAAGATGAGGATTGGGAAGAATCTGATTACAGCACTGCTTTTGATCTTATCAAAAGAAAATTAGCTAAAGCAAAAAGTAGGAAAATTTACATTTCCCCCACCTGCACTCTGGAAGAGATCATGATGATGAAACATGTTGCAGAGAAAATCGGTGCGGAAATCTGCACATTAGCCCATCAGAAAAGTTTCGTAGAGAAGATTGCAGAAACCAACTTGATGAACAAAACTTACAAGGATATTAAAGATGCTAAAGCAATCGTAATCGTCGGCAAGATAAGTCATACATTGCAAATTCTGGCTCGCACTCAACAGAGAAAAGGTAAAAAACTTATTATTATTAATGATGAAAAAAGTGATTTCAATAATTTTGCTGACGTTCTATTAGATGATTTTCCCATTTCAGACACAATAGATAAGATTTTTGAATATCATTCTGAAGATGAGGAACGAGAAGGAGAAGAAGAAGAAAAACGTATCATGCCCATCGAACTTGACCTTCCAGAAAAAACACTTTTTCTTTACAATAGGAATTTGCTCGATGAACTCACTATCTGGAAGATCTGGGCATTTGCTTCAATAGTCTGCGATTTTAAAAAAGGTTCAGGAGTTCTTCCAACTTCAAATCTTAATAATTTAATAGGATTGCTGAAATGCGGAATACAACCGGGTAATCCAGAAAATTCAAACTTTGTGATCCTTTATGGTGAACTTCCTTGTGAAGAACAAAAAAAGCAAATGAAACACAGCAAATTCATTATTTCCGTAAATACGCATTTGGATGAAGCAGATCCATCACATCTACTGCTTCCAAAAGCTTCCTATTTAGAAATAGAAGGTACGGCTATTGCCAACGATGGGCGGATAAGTGAATTTAAAAACCCGAAAAAATCCAGTTTTTTTAACACAATACTTGAAGGATTCAAACTTGCCGGTTTACTTGATGATGATCACGCCAATGCAGAATACTGGCATCAAAAAGCTTTAGCATTAACAAAAGAAAATATTGAAAAGAAAGAGATGACTAACCAGGAATTATTCAATTACCTCGACTCTATTGAGCAGGTTAATTTTGATACAACAAAGCAGGCAAGTGTTCAAAGAAAACTAATAGTCAAACTGAAAAAAAACAGCAAAAAGATTGAAGAATAATTATAAAAAAAACGGAAATTTCTGCTTTTCTTTGAATACATGATATATTAAAAACATTATAATTCAATTATTCCCATCACTAATATTAGTTGTTATGTTTTATAAAAAGCTTGTCAGTTTAATATTATTTATTTTCTTAGTAATAAAAATTTTATAAATAGAAAGGCTTGGAATGAAAAAAATATTCCTGATTCTTGCAATTCTTTTGGGGTTTGGAACATTATGTTCTATAGACAATTACATTGAGGACCTTGAAATTGCAATAGAGCAGGCATCTGGAATAGAAAAAATTCAAAAGCTGAATATTTTATCGCAGGCTTACAGGGAGACCTATCCTCGTAAAAGCATTGAATACAGCAACCAGGCTCTGGAACTTTCCAAACAGTACGAGTTAATAAACGATACGGCAAATTCTTTCAACAATATCGGGTTAGGTTATTATTGTCTGAATAATTATGACCAAGCTCTTTATTTTTATCAGAAGGCTTTGGAAATATATATAGCGGTAGACGATAAAAACAATCTGGCCAACACATACAATAATATTGGATTAGCATACCGAAAACTGAGTAAATACGATATTGCGATTGATAATTTTATTAAATCACTGGAAATTGAACGTTCCCTGAATAACAAAAAAGTGATCTCGAAAACACTTAACAATATTGCTGATGTATTTCGTCATCTTGGTAAATATGATCAGGCTCTGGATTTTTTCCTCGAATCATTACAAATCGAAGAAGAGGTAGGCAATAAGGCATCAATAGCATATGTTTTAAGCAATATCGGCTGCCTACATTCAGACCTGAATGATCTGGATAAATCTCTCGAATATCATACTCGCTCTCTGGAAATCGAAAAAGAACTTGGGAATATTAAAGGTATTGCTGCTTCTTTGAACAACATCGGACTCATCTATAAAGAGAAAAATGAATTTTCTAAAAGCCTTGTATATTTACAACGCTCTTTGAACCTTACACTGGAGATCGGAGACAAATTTGGAATAGCGAATTCTTTTATTAATATCGGTGATCTTCATATTCAACTTGGTAAATTCAAAGAAGCAGAAGCAAATTTGAACCAGGGGCTTTTACTTGCTAAAGAGATAGATGCTAAAGAAACAATAATTCGGGTTTACTTTTTATTTTCGGAATATTATTCCAAAAACAATGAACATGCCAAATCCCTGGAATATTATAAATTGTATTCTTCTGAAAAAGATCAGATATTTAACAAAAACACCAGCAAACAGTTAGCGGAGCTTCAAGCACGTTTTGAATTGAATAAAAGAGAGAACAAGATAGAATTACTGCAAAAGAATAACGAAATATACAAATTGGAAGCTTTTAAGAGAAACTTATACTTTTTTGTGCTGTTAATAGGTTTTGGCGCTGGCATTGGCATTGCAGGCTTTTTTTATTACCGTTTAAGAATTAAAAGTAAATCTTCTGATCTTCTACAAAATGAAATTTTAGATAGAATGGCAGCTGAAAAAGGTCTTAAAAATAAATTGCAGATCGAAGAAACAGTAGCTGCTATTTCTTCACGCTTTGTAAAAGTTTCCGATTTTGATAAAGCTGTTAATGCCACTTTGCAAGATATAGGATTACTTAGTGGTGCCAGCCGTGCTTATATTTTTATGATCGATTATTCCACTTCCACAATGAATAACACTCATGAATGGTGCACAAAGGGAGTTAAGCCACAGCTGAATAATCTGCAAAATTTATCTCTGAAAACTTTCCCCTGGTGGATGAAAAAACTTCATAATGGTGAGATAATACACGAAAAAGATGTAAATCTTATGCCAGAAGAAGCAACTGTAGAAAAGGAAATTTTACAGCAACAGAATATTAAATCTATTTTGGTTTTACCTTTAAATGTGTTCTCAAAATTAGATGGTTTCATAGGATTTGACAACGTTAATAATGCCCAGAAATGGAGTAATGAAAACCTGAGCCTGTTAAATATTGCAGCGAAGATCATTTGTTTGTATCTGGAAAGAAAAAGCATGACAAATAGAATGCAAACAGCTTATAATGATCTTGAACTTACAGTCAGGGAACGAACCAAAGAATTGGCATCCACAAACCATGATCTGCAACTTGAAGTAACAGAACGGAAAAGAGCGGAACAGGAACTTAACGATAGTTACTACAAGTTGAAAAAAGCAATGGAAGAAACAGTAAATGCGTTTATTTCAGCTGTAGAAATTCGAGATCCATACACTGCAGGTCATCAGCTAAGGGTGGCTACTCTTAGTCGCGCTATTGCCAGTGAAATGGGATTAGGCACTGAAAAGCTAAATGCAATTCGTATTGCAGCCATTCTTCATGATATCGGTAAAATTTACATACCAAATGAAATTCTTACAAAACCAGACAAATTAACAGAAACCGAATATAGCGTAGTAAAAAATCATCCACTTGCCGGATATGATATTCTTAAAACCATAGATTTTCAAATGCCTGTAGCCCAGATCGTATACCAGCATCATGAACGGCTGGATGGATCGGGATATCCGCTGGGACTCTCTGGCAATGAGATAATGATGGAAGCACGCATAGTAAATGTGGCAGATGTTGTTGATGCTATGATCTCCCAAAGACCCTATCGTCCTTCGCAGGGAATTGAGGATGCCCTGGCTGAAATTGCCATTAATGCCGGTGTTTTTTATGATCCGGAAGTTGTAAAAAGTTGTACAATACTCTTTAACGAAAAAGGATTCCAGTTCGAGGAAATTAAGATTAGAACTACTCCTCGATAATTACTAATCCGGTAAAAAAATCATTATTCCATTATCTTGAAAAAATTATTAATTGACGTAAAGGTAATTTTTTTTTCTTTTACTTATGTAGTTTCTGTCCTCTGGAGATTTAATGGAAAAAATTGTTAATGCATTGATCGCAGCTATTGAAGTCTGGGATCCTTATACAGCAGGCCATCAGAGAAGAGTCGCAACATTGGCAATGGCTATTGCTCGAGAAATGGGATTCAATAGAAGACGCCTTGATATACTAAGGATAGCAGCTATTCTACATGATATTGGCAAGATCAATCTACCCTCGGAAATTCTATGCAAACCAGGTAAACTTGCCGATTGCGAATTTAACCTGATAAAGATACATTCTGAAGCTGGGTATGACATTCTAAAAAAGATAGATTTCCCGGATATAGTTGCCGATATTGTTTATCAGCATCATGAAAAAATGGACGGTTCTGGCTATCCTCAAGGCTTAAAGGGAAATGATATTCTTCTGGAAGCAAGAATTTTAAACGTAGCAGATGTTGTAGAAGCAATTTCCTCAAATCGACCTTACCGTCCAGCACTTGGAGTAGGAGAAGCTCTCCGTGAGATCGAAGAAAACGATAATAATCAATATGATCAGGATACTACAAAGATTTGCCTTACTCTTTTTAAGGAAAAGAATTTCAAATTTGAAGATATAAAACTTCGTGAAACTGAACGCGAACCTTCTTAAAAAACAAAATACATCAAGGGAAACCTATGAAACCAATTTATCTGGATTATAATGCTACTACACCTATCGATAAAGAAGTAAAGGATGCAATGCTTCCCTACCTGAATGAGCATTTTGGAAATCCTTCCAGTTCGCACTGGTATGGAATTCAAGCAAAAAAGGCTTTGGAGAATGCCCGTCTGCAAATTTCTCGATTGATCAATTGCTCTCCCAGCGAGATCATCTTTACCAGTGGTGGAACTGAATCGAACAATTTTGCCATTAAAGGTTTTGCTTTTACAAATCGGGAAAAAGGTAATCACATTATTACATCCACAATTGAGCATCCGGCAGTAATTGAAGTCTGTAAATTTTTAGAGAAGAATGGATTTGATGTTTCTTACATTTCAGCAGATAAATACGGAATGGTGAATTTACCAGAACTGGAAAATGCAATTACATCTCAAACAATATTAACCACGATTATGCACGCAAATAACGAGGTTGGAACAATACAACCAATTGAAGAAATTTCTGAGATTGCCAGGAAAAACAAGATAATCTTCCATACAGATGCAGCTCAATCTGTTGGAAAAATTCCAACTGATGTTAATGAACTTGGAGTCGATCTTCTCTCTATTGCAGGACATAAACTTTATGCTCCCAAGGGTGTGGGTGCTTTATATATCAGGAACGGGGTACATCTGGAAAATATTATGTTCGGAGCGAATCAGGAACAAGGTTTACGCCCCGGAACTGAAAATATATTGGAAATAGTCGGGCTGGGAAAAGCCTGTGAAATTGCCGGCAGAGACCTGGCAAAGAACATGAAGCATATGAGTGCGATGAGAGATACACTTCACGAAAGGCTAATTGAGAAATTTCCCGAACTCAAACTTAATGGTCATCCCAGAAATCGCTTGCCAAATACATTGAATGTTTGTTTTAAAAACGTTGATGAATATTTCCAGTTATCACTTTTCCTGGAAATAGCTGCTTCCGCCGGAGCAGCCTGTCATTCCGATGTTGTTACGCTCTCCCCCGTTCTGCAAGCCATGAATGTTCCGCCTGAATTAGCCAGGGGGACTATACGTTTTTCTACCGGAAAATTGACAACAGAAAAGGAAATAAAACAAGTAGTTAAAATTATTCAAAATCTTATAAAATAAAAAATAAGTCAATCTGCAACAAAACCTTTTGACAAAGTAAGCCTGTTTGAAATGAATACCAGAGTAGGAAATAAATTATGAGCCAGTTGAATATTGAGATAAAAGCAAGATACAGCGATCCCAAACATATCAGGAAGATATTACAAAAAAGAGGTGCAGATTTCAAAGGTATTGATCATCAGATCGATACTTATTTCATAGTTCCAAACGGTCGCTTGAAGCTGCGGGAAGGTAATATAGAATACAGCCTGATTTATTACGATCGCGAAGATATTTCCGGACCCAAAAAATCGGATGTTGTTTACTATCATCCTCACAAAGAAGCACCAGTAAAAGAGCTGCTTTCCAAAGCTTTGGGTAAACTGATCACAGTAGAGAAAAAGCGAGAAATATATTATATCGAAAATATCAAATTTCACATAGATGAAGTGGAAGAACTGGGCAGTTTTGTAGAGATCGAAGCAATTGACGAAACCGGTAACATTGGTTCTGAACAACTTTACAAACAATGTGCAAAGTACATAGAGCTTTTTAAAATAAACGAAAATGACCTAATGAAAAATTCTTATAGTGACATGCTAATGGAGAAAAGGAAAACATGAACGAATCAAGTATAATATTAGAGAAGGAATTATGAAAAACCTGAAATATATTGTTCCATTATTTTTTTTACTGATCTTTCTGCCACTTCATGCAGAATCTATCTTCTTGAAAGCTATACTTTCAGGAGCAGCTTACTATCCTGAATATCCAGATTATGATTATGACCGTCCTGTATTGGGCGGTAATATCAAGGCAGAGATATTTAATATTATCCCGGACTGGGGTTTGGGTGGCAATGTATTCTATAATGTAAAAAGCTACGATGAACATTTTCAAAATCTCCGCAGATACAATGTCTACCTGCATAATTTTGTTAATTACCGGAGGGATGAATCTTATTTTCTATACGGTTTTTTTGTAGGCATAAGATACACTGATTTGGAATATACAAACCGCAAAACCAAAATAGATGGAGAACTCTCCATGATCCGACCACTGACAGGATTTCATTTTTCTAATGAGAAGTGGGGTATTTCACTAAACTGGACACAAGCAGAAAACCGCAAACCGATCATTGGTTATGAATTGAAATTTCGTAGTTCAAACGGTCTGGTGTTACAGGTCGGTAGAAGCAACCGTGGAGCTCTGTTGGATGTTGGCTCCGAACTTCATATCTATGCCGGTTATGAATTTTTTATTGATTAACCTCCTTGTATTCCCCCTTCCGTCTACGTACAAGACTACGCTGGACACAGCAAAAGGAGACTAAGAAGGGTTATGCGTAAAGTAGATCACTCCATTTCCATGTTGAAAGCTAATCTTTATTCATTACCACTGGTCGTCGTTCTGATGATACTTCTTACAGGACCCTTCCTGCTCATCTGGGGCAAACAGCAACTTTTCTCCAGCTTTCCCATAATCTATCTTAACCTGGAGATATTTATCCCTGTTTTAATTATAGGGGCTGTTTTGCATGAGGTGTTGCATGCAATATCTTTTTTTATTATAGGAAGAGTATCGGCAGAAAATGTAAAGCTTGGATTCCAGTGGAGGTCTCTTACTCCTTATGCACATTGCAAAATTCCAGTGAAAGCATCTTTATACCGTATTTCACTTTTAATGCCGGCTTTGATTATGGGAATAATTACTTGGTTTGTTGCCATGATAGCGGGTAATGGCTGGTTGCTGGTTTACGCAGTAATTTTTACAATTGTTGGTGGTGGAGATATTCTTACGATATTGATCATCCGTAAAGCAAAACCCAATCAACTTGTGCAGGATCACCCCAGCAATTGTGGGTGCTGGGTGTATGAATAACAACCCCATCCTGACCTTCCCCTATTTAGGGGAAGGAAAATTCTCTCCATAGATAGAGAGAGTTAGAGAGGATTGAAAATGCGAAAATATCCTGAAGCAATTTATATCGCTGCAAAGAAAATGAGAGAAAATCCTACAAAAGCAGAAGCAGTTTTATGGAAAGAATTAAAAAGTGAAAAACTAAACGGATATAAATTTCGATTTCAAGTTCCCTATGATAGATTTATTCTTGATTTCTTGTGCTCAAAACATAAATTGATAATCGAACTTGATGGAAGATATCATGAGTTCTTTAAACAAAAAGATACTGAAAGAGA
>CBFDCX010000049.1:0-10203 GCA_965603415.1 uncultured bacterium | reverse complement strand
AACCCGACCACAACGATAAAGTTTGGCTTGAAAGAAGACAGCAATGTAAGCATTAAGATTTATAATATCAAAGGTTCTGTAGTAAGAACGCTTGTAAATGGTCAGCTGAACGCAGCTTATCATGAAGTTGTGTGGGATGGTAGAGATAATGCTGACAGAACCGTATCAAGCGGTCTCTATTTCTACAAGATGGTTTCAGAAGATAACAGTGGTAAATATACATCTACCAAGAAAATGATTCTTCTAAAATAAATGAAAAGACTGAGTTGGGGGTATGAAAATGCCTCCAACTTTTTAAATCCGGGAGGAAAAATGAAAAAAACTATGATCTTAGTGATCTTATTTATTGCAGTAGGTTCACTATTAGCAGAAACACTTATACATACATACAGATTTGATATGCCTGAGATGGTAACGAAAGAAAATTATACCGAAATATTATATGAGAATTGTTATAACATGGGTGAAGAAGGAAACCCATTATTACCTTATTTCAGTACTAATATTCTACTTCCCCAGGTACAGGAAATTGAAAATATCCGAATTTTGGATGAAGAATATTATTCAATGATTGATAATATCACAATCCAACCTGCCAGTAGAATGTTTCCAATATTTCAGAAAGCAGAAAATTATAAAGTTGAACCAAATGAGACTATTTATAACTCTTATGATCTGTTTCCTGATAATATGATTGATCATGTAAGCACACAGTATTTAGCAGGTCATTCGATCGGTTCTTTTTTGATTTGTCCCGTAATTTATCAACCTGCTGCAAAAGAAGCAAAATTCTTAAAAGAAATTGAACTTGAAGTTACTACCAGACAATCAGAACGAACAAGTGTATTAGAACAATTTTTACAGGATTCTAAAATAATAAATCAAAGAATTTCTAAGATAGTGGAAAATCCCGAAAATCTCTCTACATATAATTATCCGCTGAATCGAGATGAAGAATGCGATATCCTGTTAATTACAAATAATGCTCTCCTGCCTGTATTTCAAAATTATATTGATTTTAAAGTTTCTACCGGCTATTTTGTAGAAGCTATTACTACTGAAGATATTTTTATAAATTATACAGGACAGGATAACCAGGAAAAGATTAGAAATTGTATAATAGATTATTTTCAAAATTACGGAATAACTTTTGTTATTCTGGGCGGAGATTCAGCACCAAATATACCAACACAGAATATTATACCTCATCGTGGTTTGTTTGCGCTCGACGATGACAATATCCCTGCAGATATGTATTATGCCTGTTTGGATAGAGGAACGGGAGGTGGTACTGGTCCCGATTGGAACAATGATGGAGATAATCGATGGGGAGAACCGGGAGAATATGATCTGTATTCCGAGGTAGGAATTGGTAGAATATGTGTTGATGATGCTGTTGAGATACAGAATTTTACTAATAAACTCACCATGTATCAGGATAGTCCGGTGATTGATGATACTGAGAAAGCATTAATGATAGGTGAAGAATTGAATAATAGTCCTTGGACGTTCGGTGGAGATTATAAGGACGAGATTGTCTTTGGAAGTTCTAATCACGGTTTTACGACAGTTGGAATTTCCGCTAATTTTTCAGTTTCCACACTTTATGACAGAGATATGACATGGGATAAATACGATCTTTATGATCAATTCAATATTACCGGTGTTAATCTTCTTAATCATCTGGGACATTCAAGTCCAACCTATAATATGAAAATGTATAACAGTGACATTACTACTTCCAATTTAACCAATGATGGGATTACTCGTGGATTTGTAATTGGATATTCTCAGGGATGCTATAATGGTTCATTTGATAACTGGCATTGGAGCAGTGGATATGGTGAGGATTGTTTTGCAGAAAAAATAACCACTTTGGAAACCGGTGAAGTTGCCTGCATTGCAAATTCCAGATATGGATGGTATATGCCCGGAAATACAAACAGCTCATCTCAATATCTTGATAGACAATTTTACGATGCCATTTTTGGTGAAGAAATTACCCAGATCGGATTTGTGAATAGCGATTCAAAAGAAGATAATGTTTCTTATTTTACTTCTGATGAATATATGCGCTGGTCTGCTTACGAGGAAAACTTGTTCGGTGATCCATCCATGGATATCTGGACGGCAGCACCGGTTGATATAGTGGCATCTTATCTACCGAGTGTATTGCTGGGAACAGAAGAAATAGTATTTCAAACAGATACTCCTTTTGCACGGGTTGGTTTGATGCAGAATAGCGAATTGATCGGTAGAGGAGTAGCAGATGAATTTGGGAACTTAACCGTCGATTTGCTGGAACCTATTACCACAACGGAATCAATTACATTATCCATAATAGGACACAACAAGAACCGCTTAACCGATACGATCACAATAATAGCAGATCAACCTTATGTAATTTATGAATCTCATCAGATCAACGATGTAGCGGGTAATAGCAATGGATTAGCAGATTATACTGAAAGCATTCTTCTGGATGTAACTTTAGATAATATTGGCAATATGCCAGCAAATGATGTGATAGCACTTCTAAGTTCTGAAGATGAATACATTACTATTACAGATGATTCTGAGAATTACAACACGATCGATGCTCAAAGTACGGCTTTGCAGGTAGATGCTTTTGCATTTGATATTGCAGGGAATATTCCCGACCAGCATGAGATTCAATTTGAATTGGAAATAACCGGAACAGGAAGGGATACCTGGTATTCCGATTTTACGATTATTGTTAATGCCCCTCACATTGTATATGAAGAAATCATTATTGATGACTCTGCAGGGAATGATAACGGAATGATCGATCCTGGTGAAACAGTTGACTTGTTGATCCTCACTGTTAACCAGGGACATATAATTTCTCCTGAAGCTACAGCTGTTCTTAACAGTACAAATCAACTTGTTACAATAACAAACAACTCTGTATTTCTTGGTGAGATAGCAGTTGGTGATATGGAATATGCCATGTATGAACTTGCTGCTGATGCTTCGATTGCCGAAGGGACTCCGGTTACTTTAAATTATGAAATCACAGCAGGAGATTATATATTCGAATATACAATTATTGTTTCTGTTGGTTTACTGCTGGAAGATTTTGAAACCGGTGATTTCTCCAGTTTTTCCTGGGAATTCAGTGGTAATGCAGATTGGACCATAGATTCATCTGATCCGTATGAAGGCTTATTCTGTGGTAAATCAGGAACAATTGATCATAATCAAACCTCTTCCTTACTTCTTACACTCGATGTTATGTGTGATAGTGAAATAAGTTTCTATCGTAAAACTTCCTGTGAAGATGTAGGTAGTGTAACAGGCAACTATTATGATTACCTGGTCTTCTTTGTTGATGGAGTTGAAATGGATAAGTGGGCTGGTGAAACTCCTTGGAGTGAAGTTATCTTTGATGTTACTGCCGGAGACCACACACTTGAATGGATGTATCATAAAGATGTAGGTATGGTTAGTGGAGCAGATTGCGTTTGGGTGGATTATATAATTCTTCCTCCCATAGCAGATCCCACACCACCGAATTTTGTTATCGATCCTCTCTCTATAGAAAAAGAGATGGAAGAAAACACAATTGAAACTGAGATATTAACTCTTTCCAACAATGGTGGAGGAGTTATTAATTACGAAATCGAAATATCCGAACCTCTCGATTGGATAGCTCTGGGGACGATAAGCGGTTCACTGGCTGCTTATGAATATAATGATATCGATGTAGTATTTGATACAAATGAACTGGAACTGGGTGATTACAATTGCGATATCATTATAAATACAACTGAGAGAGAACAATTCATAGTTCCGGTGCTCTTGACCATTACAGCTTCTGATGCAGATAACAACATAATTCTTGCAGTAACAGAATTAATTGGAAATTATCCTAATCCGTTCAATCCCGAAACAGTTATAAAATACGGTCTGAAGACAGATACAAAAGTGCTGCTGGAAATTTACAACCTACGGGGACAAAAAGTAAAAACACTGATAAACGATTATCAAAGTGCAGGTTATCATCAGGCAACCTGGAACGGTAGAGATAAGACCGGAAAACAAACAACCAGCGGAGTTTATTTCTACAAATTCAAGGCAGGCAATTATACTGAAATTAAGAAAATGATAATGATGAAATAGATAAGGTTCAGATGATGAAAAAAATAGTTCTAATTACATTTCTTTTAATCTCAACTATTGTGCTCTTTGCAGATGGCATAGAGCAGGAAAATAACTGGTTAAAAGAAAATCCATTCCTGGGTCACTGGCTCAGTTATGAGGAATCTCAGTTGCAGGTTGATCTAAGCAGGGATTTCTATCCTACAGAACCTCCCATAGGTCCGGTTCGCAATATTGCTGAATTTGAACCGATGGAAGGAGTATTGATACGCTATCCATTCGGGATAAATTATAACCTGATCGCTGAAATGTCACAGGAAACAATAGTTACAACCATTGTCGCTAACCAGTCTCAACAGAATTCTGTAACTAATTCCTACAATTCAAATGGAGTGAACTTGGATAATTGCAATTTCCTGTTAGCTCCTACAGATACATATTGGACACGGGATTATGGTCCTTGGTATGTTGTTGACGGAAACAATGAAGTTGGAATTGTAAACTTTCCTTATAATCGTCCCAGACCAAACGATAATGATATTCCCATTGAGATGGCAAATTTTCTGGGGATAGAACTTTTTGGAATGAATTTGATACACACCGGCGGAAACTATATGACAGACGGAATGGGCATCTCTGCATCATCTGATCTGGTAATTTTAGAGAATCCAGGTCTTACTGTTACCCAGATAGATCAATTCGTTCTGGATTACCTGGGAGTTGAAACTTATCATAAAGTTCCCGATCCCAATGGAACTTATATCGATCACATAGATTGTTGGGGGAAATTTCTGGATGTTGATAAAATACTTATAAGAGAGGTTCCACCAACACATTCACAGTATGATGAAATCGAAGCGACGGTTGATTATTTTGAAGCTCAAACTTCCTCTTATGGAACTCCTTTTGAAATCTATCGGGTGAATACACCTTATGATCAACCTTATACAAATTCCCTGATTTTAAATGACAGAGTTTTTTTGCCAATAACCGGTAATGCAACTTATGACAATGCAGCCCTGCAGGTTTATGAAGATGCTATGCCCGGTTATGAAATACTGGGATTTTATGGAAGCTGGGCTTCTACTGATGCTCTTCATTGCAGAACAAAAGGGATTGCTGACAGGGGAATGCTTTACATCCGTCATATTCCCCTTCAGGGTGAACAACTCCAGAGACCGGATTATGAGATAGAAGCAGAAATAATTCCTTATAGCGGACTTCCTGTATATGCTGATTCTCTTTTGGTTTATTACAAAATTGATGGTGGTGAATACACTTCTATTCAAATGATATTTGTACAAGACTTTACTTATGTGGGCATAATTCCTTCTCAACCTCAGGGAACAGAAGTGGCATATTATATTCATGCTGCTGATGAATCAGGGCAGAGCAGGAATCATCCATTTATTGGAGCTCCCGATCCGTATATTTTTATTGCCGGTGGTCAGGCTCCTGCTGAACTTATTGTTGAACCTGAATCCTTCGAAATTGAAATGCAGCCTGATGAAATCCTGACTGAATATCTTGAGCTGAAAAATATTGGGGAAGAAACATTGAGTTATACGCTAAGTTTGAGTAATCCTGTAACCTGGATGTCACTGGATCCGATGAGTGGAAATATAGCCGGTAATGATTCTGTAAACGTAGAAATAACCTTCGATTCATCTGAACTCACACCAGATGTTTATACTTGCCAGATAATTATCACCGATGACAGGGAAGAGACGATTATACCTGTAACTTTAACTATTACTGGAACGAATACTCAGAATGATATTGCAGGACTTGAAACAAAATTGATAGGAAATCATCCCAACCCGTTCAATCCATCCACAACGATTTCTTTTGATATAGCACAAACATCCTCGTTTGTGACTCTGGAAATCTTCAATATCAAGGGACAGAAAGTTAGAATCCTAGTTGATGGCAAACTGGATGCTGGAAATCATTCAGTTATCTGGAACGGAAAAGATAATAATAATAAATCTGTAAGTTCCGGGATCTACTTCGCTGTGTTCGATGTGGATGATCATGGAAGTGATTATACCAGCGTAAAAAAACTGATATTGCTGAAATAACATTCAATTTGATTAATTAATGCCCCCGTTAGATCGGGGGTTTTTTTTATTCGGAAAAAAAATAGTTGCATAATTATTATGATAATTAAAAATTATTCTGAATTTAATATCACAAATTTCAGGAGGAATAAATGCAGAATATTCCGAAGATACAAGAAGCTGAGTTAAAGGGAAAGATCGTTCTTATCAGGGT
The DNA here is from genome assembly GCA_965603415.1 of uncultured bacterium. Taxonomy (GTDB): domain Bacteria; phylum Cloacimonadota; class Cloacimonadia; order Cloacimonadales; family TCS61; genus JACNIV01. The sequence continues at coordinate 3,807 of CBFDCX010000049.1, read as the reverse complement.
CGATCATAATGTTGTTAAGAAAGGTATAATAAAAGATCCATACCGGATAGATGCTTCCCTCGATATGATCAAATTAGTTTTAAATAATGGTGGCAAACCTATTTTGATGAGCCATGTGGGAAGACCAAAAGATAAAAAAACCGGAAAGATCGAAATATCAGAAAAATCTTCAGTTCAACCTATTGTACAATATCTGAACAACAAACTTGGACTCACTTTTATTACACCTGAAATTCAAAGCACCGGAGATGTAGGTTTATCTAAGTTATCATATCAAAAAGAGCTGGAAAAGCTGAAAGCTGGTAAAGTTGATGGATTGTATCTTCCCAATACGCGCTGGTTTGCAGGTGAAGAAAGCAAAGATGAGAAAACAGAAACACTGGCTAAACAATTAGCAGAATTGGCAGATGTTTTCGTGAATGACGCTTTCGGTTCCTGGCAGCCGCATGCTTCCACATATAATATCACAAAATTCCTACCATCTTATGCTGGTCTTTTAATGCAGAAAGAAATTGAAAATCTGAAAAGAGTTCTGGAACCGGAAAGACCTTTTCTGGTAGTAGTTGCCGGCTCAAAATTCGATACAAAGATCGGTTCATTAACCGCTCTTTTGAAATCTGCAGATCACCTTATTATTGGAGGGGTTATTTATAATGCTTATCTTTGTGCAAAATACGGTTTCCGCATTAAAGGAATATCTAAAGAAGATATACGAGCAGCATCCGAATTCGTTGAACTAACGGAGAAATATCCCGGCAAAATCGTGGAACCACTCTTTATTATTGAATCTGATCTGCTGGAAGAAAAGAAAGAAAGAAGTTACAGAACACACAATATCAGAGATTTGAAAGCTGGAACGGAATTAAACTATGTGTTGGATGTAGCTCCACAATCTTTTAAAGAAAGCCATCTTCAAGAAATTCTTAATTCGGCAAACACCATCTTTGTGAATGCTGTAATGGGTTTTACCCCACATTTTGAAGAAGGAACGGTTGCCATGTATGGTTTGATAGATGAAAATAAAAAAGCTGTAAAACTATTCGGTGGAGGAGATACCCTGCAGGAATTCAAAAACCTGCTTCCGACAATTTACCAAAAAGCATTAATTGATAATAAGTACTATTTTTTCACAGGTGGCGGCACGATATTGAAAGCTATCAAAGAAGGTTCGGCATTTGGATTGGGACCTGTAAAAGCATTGATGAGATAAAATCCTTTTGAAAAAAGGATGGAAATTATGCTATCGGAATTTTCTTTAAAAGCAATCAAGATCATGAAAAATATACCCAGCGGGAAAGTGGTTACCTACGGGCAGGTAGCAACTTATGCCGGAAATAACAGGGGCGCTAGGCAGATAGTAAGACTGCTGAGTTCTTCCTGGGAAAAGGAACAATTGCCCTGGCACCGTGTAATCAACAGCAAAGGCAAGATATCATTAAAACCCGGAGACGGTTATGAGCTCCAGAAAATGCTGCTGGAAAATGAAGGAATTCAGTTCGATGAAAATGACCGTATCGACTTTTCCAGATTCGGTTGGAATATCAATATCTAAATAGTTCTTGACTCATTCAATTTACTTTTCCTATTTAGGCTTTTGGTAAGAATTAATAAAAAGTAATTTTAAAAAAATAAGGAGGAAGTATGAAGAGATTTTACAAATTGTTGATCATTCCTTTAGTAATTTTTTCTTTTATGATTTTTGGATGTGAGGAAGATCCATCAGGACCAGATGAGCCTGGTACAGTTGAAGGAATTGTAACAAATGCCAATACAGGGGAGGCTATAATTGGTGCTGTTATCAATGATGGAACTACCGATGTTGCCACCTCTGGAACCGGTGGAACTTATTCTTTCGAAACAGATGCAGGTACTTACACATTTACCTGTACTGCTGAAGGTTATAATATGCAGGTTGCGGAAAATATCGAAGTTGATGCAGGTGAATCTACTAATGTAAATTTCCAACTTCAACCAATTATTGTTGTTATAATTGATGGTAATATCGTGGGAAATACAACCTGGATTAATAGCAACATTTATCTTATCGATGGTGAAATACATATTTCTGCTGTTCTAACAATTGAACCAGGCACAAAAATTAAATTCAAAGATAGTGCTAACTGGGTGGTTCAGGGTGCAAGTGGTGGTTTGATAATCGCTGAAGGTACAGCCTTGTTACCAATAATTTTTACTTCCTGGCATGATGATGCTCATGGTGGTGATACCAATGGTAATGCCACAGAACCTGCCCGGGGTGATTGGGATGATATTGATATTCATGGTGATAATAATTCTTCTTCTTTTGACTACTGCGAATTTTACTATGGTGGTGGGTATTATGATTATTATGTAGTATACCTCGATCCCAATACTGCAGTTAGTATTACTAATTGTACAATAGCACATAATCAGGGAGAAGAAGGAGCTTTGAACGCTCATGCAGCAGGAAGTGGAACAGTTATTCAGAATAATATTTTCTATGATAATATCTGGCCTTTAAATATAAATGCTATCTTTGATCTGGATGATACAAATATTTTCCATGATCCGGATAGTCGTTCCGATATCAATGATCATAATGGTATTCTGGTTGATGGTTCTGATTTTGACGGGCAGATAACCTGGGGTGAAACAGAAGTACCGTATGTTTTAAAACAAGGAGAATATCAAATACCTGCCGGTAATTCACTTACTTGCGAACCGGGTGTTATGTTGAAACTGGATGAAGGAGTGGATTTATGGATTAATGGAACTATCATTGCTGAAGGTACATTAACAGAACCGGTAATTTTTACTTCCTATAAAGACGATACTGTTCCTGCAGTAGGTGGTGATACTAATAATGATGATGATATTACTTCACCAAATCCAGGTGATTGGGATTATTTCATGTTACAAGGTATTAATAATTCTTCTTCATTTAATTACTGTGAATTCTATTACGGTGGTGGATATTATGATGGTTATACTCTCTACCTGGACGATGATACAGCAGTCAATGTTTCTAGCTGTACTTTTATTTACAACACTGGCTCAGATGAACCAGTACTTGATGCAAGTCATGCAGGAGTAAATACAACAATTATCGGGAATGTCTTCTATAATAATGTGAAACCATTGATGATAAACAGACGTATGAGCCTTGATTCATCCAATACGTTCCATAACTTGGAAAATACTTCACAAACTAATCTTAAGAATGGAATTTTTGTTTATTCAGGTGGTGAAGTTGAAGGAAATATCCTCTGGGAAGAGACAGAAATACCTTTTGTTTTGTCATCTGAGATGCAAATTGATACAAACAATTCCTTAGAACTGTCGGATGATGTTATCCTGAAGTTTGATGGAGGTTCGATCTGGTATCAGGGAGATAATCTTATCAATTATGATGGTTCAGGTGTGTGGTTTACTTCATATAAAGATGATGACCTCTTAGGAGATACCAACGGTGATGCTGGAAATTCACAACCTGCAACAGGAGACTGGAGCGGGATATATAACGCAGGAGCTAATCCGGAATATTGGGAAGTTTGGGACAATATCTTATATGATGAGGATCATTAATTTCATTCTGACTGGTAATTTCATATAAATAATCATTTGAGGAATCTCAGTTTTGGGATTCCTCTTTTTTTATTTTAAAACTATGAGATATGCAAAATACTCTTTTGTTGTCATTCCGTACTGGATGCGGAATCCAAATTCTTTATTTTGTGGATTTCCGTTTACACGAGAATGACAAATAAAGTAAAATTATCAATTTTGTAAAAATAATTTTTAAAATTACATTCCCTTAGAAAAAAACAG
>CBFDCX010000048.1:0-10231 GCA_965603415.1 uncultured bacterium | reverse complement strand
ATCAAAATATTCATCATCCGTAGTTCCAACTTTTATCTTGCATTCATCAGAAAGAGGACCGGTTACCATAAATTCATAGAAGCCTGTATTAGCAGTTTCATTTTCCAGAATTTCCCAAGTATAACCGGAATCTCTGCTTAACTGAATCTTAACTATATCAGCATCTCCGTAATGGTCCCATTTAACACTATCTTGAATTCCCGGGAGAAGTTTTTCACCACCATTTGGATAAGAAATCCAGAAATAAATATCACTCGTTGGATAAATAGTTAATGTTCCACTTACGGAATGCGGTTCTGCACCTGTTCCATCTCCTTCGATATACCAGCCAATATCTACCGGTTGTGTTTGGTTTTCATCAATTGTAACATTTACATTAAATGGGATTGGAGAGGAAGATTCACAATTACCGTTACCAAAACCCCAGCTTACTTCAGCACCATCACCAGTTTCATTATTATAAAGAAGAGTACCCACATCAGTGGCGCTATTAACATAAAAACCCGGTGGAAAATCCAATTTGACTCCATAAACCGGTTCACCATCCGGACTATTGTGAACAAGATAGAATTGCAAGTTCATTGGCATAACGGGAATATAGTTTCCTGAAGTACACAAAATAAAATCGTTTTCGATATTCCTGCTGCCTTTTCCTTCTCCTATCTCGGAATCTCTTAAAAAATGAGAAAAGCTAATTGTATATGAAATATCGTTATTCCCTTCTGAAGCATTAAACAGAGTGAATTCTTCTATGATAACAGTATCAGGATAAACAGAAACTGTTATTGCAGATGGTTCAATAGTTAAAAATGGAATATCAGGACCTTCTTTGATCGTGAATAATATTGCTGTTTCATTTTCAAGTGATTGAACAGTCTGCGGGTAAATATCTGCAAATGTCATTAGCAATCCCTCAGTTTGAGTTTCGTTTTCTATGCCCACAGTAGCAAAATTTTCTTCCTGATCGATGTTGTGGATCTCTTTATATTGGAATAGTATTTCTCCATTACCCGTTGGAGTCGGATAATATTCGGGATCGTATAAAATTACCTGGAAGGTTTCCATATATTCAGGATTGTAAACATTATGCCATTCACTCCATTCGATAATATAATAATGATTTTCCTCATCAAAATAAACATATAATTCCCCATCTACAATATCATCCCAGAAGGGAGCAATCATAGCATTCGGTCCTACACCGGAAGGAATATTCCTATTCCTGTGAAAAATATTATTTGATTCTCCCATAGCTATCCAGCCTTCTGAACAAACAGATACAGAATGGTAAAAATAACCGAAAAATTGAAATTGAAAAGGCAGGTAGATGGTTCTTATGTATCCATCGGAAGTTGCATGATCAGCACCGATCAATATCCCATTCCCGCCTAGATCAGGGTCTATCTCGATCCAGTTATACTGCGGAGTTTCAAAATTTCCTACATCTCTCGATTCAATCGCATAATAACCATAGTTACAAAAGGTAGGACTAAATTCATCGATGATCCCAATGGGAATATTAAACTCTATTTCCTGCACGATAGTATTATTTTGTAATATTTCAAGTTTGAAATCAGCAATTTCTCCCGATATTACATTTGCTACATTTACTGTAAGATTGTTTTGGTTGTTTCCAAAATTATTGACTGGAATATTCGCATAAGAACTATAAGCGTTAATAATTTCAACTTTATCATTTTGACTGATAAAATCCACATTAAAATTGTTAGAATCGCTATTACCGCAGTTCTTTAATTCAATCGTTATATTGCTGCTTTCATTTTGAATCAGGCAATTGGAACTGTTATCTACAATAAAATCTGAAAGCACCAGTTCCGGAGAAAGAATTTCAACAGGTATGATAGAACTATTTTCACCAAAATTTGAAGAGATGTTTACAAACATATTAGAAGTAAAACCGTTATACCACTCATCGCATACCTGTATCTGGAAATCACAAATGAACAATTCACCTGCCGGAATCTCACCGGTAGTTATTTCAGATGATATTACTTCTATTCTATTTTCTTCTGTATCCAGATTTATAGTCACGTTTTCTGCAGAAACTGTACCGAAGTTTTTCAAAGTAAGTTCAATGCTGATGCTATCACCGGAAAAAGGTTCTTCTAATAAATCGTAGTTTAGCAGACCCATATAATTACCTTCAATAACACTGAATTCCACTGTTTGGGGAATGTATCCATACTTTGAAGCTGTGACTGAATAACTTCCAAAATCCAGTTCACAAGGAATGTTTACATTACCTGATTCATCTGTAATTCCTGTTATTATCAGGCTATCAGAATTGGTGATAGCGATAATGAATCCATCTTTTTCATCTTCTTCTATACTAATCTGTGCAGAAACATAATTCATCCCTTCATAATAATCACACACTTCCAATTCAATGTTTTTTGGAGTATCTGTCCAGATCGCAAGTCCCGGATCACCAAGTAAATTATAAATATAAAAATTAAACTGGTCGGAGTTATTTACAACGTAGGCATGGTTGTTAGGATAATTATTATAAAGTTCCATTTTCCCACGCAGAAGCATTTCTCCGCATCGAAAGAGATCTTCCTGAGTAATGCCCTGGTATATCCCCAGATCGATGCAGTTATTCCAACTGGTTTGAGTATCCAGTTCGCTGGGACCGATAAAAGCTATTGCACCCTTGGGTACGGATGGTGAGCCTGCTTTAAGCCATGTTTCACCAAAGCAGGATGGATAACCTGTTGAGGCAAAACCACCCGTTCCACAGGTCATACTGGTTACCATCGGAAGCATATAACCATTGTTCAGATTATTTACATCATCAATATTAAAAAACTCATAACCTGCATATGCTGACCAGTAACTATAATTACCGGCTCCCCTGAAATTGACAAATGACTGTCCATCATTGATCATATTTGCCAATTGGGTATTTCCTGACTGGTATGGATGAATAAAAGTATCAACTTTTGTATATTCAAAATCCAATAGTTTATCTCTAACTGACATAACTGTTTCGTGATGTGAATATATCTCATAGTTTATAGATATATAGGCTATCATGAGCGCACTTTTGATCCAATCAGTTTCCATAAAAGGATCGCTTTCATACTTAATGATCTTGCTCATGATCGTTTGCAGTTCTATTAAGCTTCGCACAGATAATCTACCGATTAAAATATCCGGGAAATAATCATCACCATCTAATAATGTATAACTGTGATCAGTTTCATCCCAGGGAGAATACTGCCCACCCTGTACATAAAAAGTAGGAACAATAATATTACCATCAACATCACCTGCCAGAACAACATATTCCGGAGGTGTTTCCCAGTTATCGTAAGCATTTTGCAGGTAATTTTTTATTTCATCATTTGTTGAGCCGGTTTCGGATATTGCAGCAACTCTGGTTTTATAACCCAGTTTTTCTTTCCACCTGAGTAGAGGTTGAAGGATTGCCACAATATCATCCGGACAGATAAAAAGATATTGCCCTCCATCTGTGTTTCTCAATACTTCTGCTCCGTAAATATTCTTTTCCACGATGCTGGCAAAAGAGTTTGAATACCTGGTTTTTGTTAAGGGATTCTCGTTTTTAGAACGATCAATGTTGAATTCGATATCCACATTTTTTAATACTCTTATTTTATTTAGGAAAGGATTATATTGAACCGCTGCCACGGTTATCTGAGCAAACCTGTTCCCCCGCATGATATTCGGCCTGGAGATTGTTACAATATCCTGTGGAAACCATTTATCCCTGAGATAAAATTCATTATCTGTATTTTCGTTATCCTGCCAGCCAAATGGAATAAGTTTTTTTTCCAGATCGATCTCTTCTACATCATATTTTATCTTACTTGCTATAAAGTTTCCTGTTTCCGGCAGATTAACAAGTTTTGTGTAAACAGGAAGTTCAGCTTCACCATAAATGCCTGTGTTTACACATCCCGGAATTTGCAGGATATTATATTTTTCATTTCCCACTTTCCTGGAAGTAATTTCTTCGATCTCAAAACTACCGTTGATCTTCAGGTTACTTATGTCACCAGTAAGTTCAATAATCTCTGCATTCAGATAGATAATTGAAAGAATAATTAACAAAAACGTAGTAGTAAGAGTTTTCATTTTCCCCTTCTCATATTAGTAGAAATCAAACCGTTCGGAAGGTTTCCTCATTTTAACATTAACATTTTCCTTGTTTGTGAAAATTCACCTGCTTTCAATTTATAAAAATAAATTCCTGAACTAACAGGCTGGTTGTTTTGGTCAGTACCATCCCAGGTAATTGACCCTTCGACAAGCTCAGGGCGACAACTGAAAGTACGAACTTTCTGTCCCTTAATATTATAGATAATTAGCTCTGCGTCCTTAGCGTTCTCTGCGGTGAGATCAAATAAAATAGTCGTGCTGGGATTGAATGGATTGGGGTAGTTGGTTAAGTGGTAATCGGTGCTGGGTAATTGGTTCTGGGTAATTCCAACCTGTGGTTCTCCCAGAGGATTCTCATAAGCTCCCATATCCGGTATTGAACCTGCTGGATCGGGACGTGGATTTCCTTCGATATCAAATAAAGGTGCATAATACCAGATTCCATTTATTTCAATCTCATCTATTCCAACTCCAATGCAGGGACTTGTATCTTGCAGGTGGAAATCATATAAGCTATCCACAAAATTCGGGGATTCATCAAAATTTCCAATTCCTGGATAACCACCATAAATATTAGAATATGCAACATTCAAATAATTATTTTCGTAACAAAATATCTCCGTATCAGCTCCATTATGAATAATGTTATTAAATAAATAAACTTCATTATTATCGCATGCATAAATTATAGGAACAATATTATCATTGTTTACTATTGTATTATTTGAAAGTTCATAGTAATATGCGTCCGGAACTCCCAAAAAAATTGCTGATCCAGTAGATATTGAGGAGTTGTTGATAATTAGGTTATTCCTAATTCTGGTCCCAGCGACTTCACAATCTATGCATATTCCTCCACCAAAAGTTGAACCATAATTATTTGAAATAATATTGTTTTCAATTAATATATTATAATAAGTTGATTCAATATGGATGCCACTTCCTTGATTATTCACTATGATATTTTCAATTATTTTTATATCACCACCATAAGCTATTATTCCTCCAACAAAAGTTGAATAATTATCTTTTATGATATTATTCTTTATTAAAGGACTCCCACAATCATTATAAATTCCACCTCCATATTGAGCTTGATTATTAGAAATCATATTGTCTTTTATTGTGGGAGAAGTTAAAAAATTAATGCGGATCCCACCACCATAAGTCGCTAAACCATTTTTTATTGTAAATCCACTAAGAGTAGATATAGAATCATTGCTACATCCTATAGTTACAACACTTCCATCCTGATTTCCATCAATTATTGTTTGAGAGATATATGTTGTATCATGAGTCGTAAGAAATAATGAAGCAACTGTGATGTTCTTCCCATTGAAATTTATATTTTCCACATAAGTTCCAGGATTAACTAAAACAATATCACCATTTTCCACAGCATTTATTGCTTCCTGTATCGTAGGATAATCATCAGGTACAAAAACTACATTATCCTCATAAGTAAGCTTCAGAGAAGGATCTCCCTGGATAGCCATTCCATAGAACCAGGCACGCTGCCACATCCAGTCGTCTCCTACGTCCACACTAAGTTCCCACCACTGCCGCAGGGCTTCACCCAGATTTTCATCCAGCGAGAGTGGCTCATAAAAATCTTCGAACCAGAGCATGCTTCCGGTTTTTGTGGAACCTATCGTTCCCAGACAGTAATCATTTCCCAGAAGATACATTCCTCCCATGTTGTTATTTTCCGTAAAACGTGAATTGGAACAGGCAAATAGATTATAAAAATATGAAGTCGGATTAAGATATGAGATCTGATAATTGGTAACTGTATTATAGTTATTACCATTATTTTCATAAAAGTAGTGTGCATCTGGCCCGGAATGAACATGAACCTGAATAAATTCATAGTCGGCAGTGAGTCTATTTGTTCTATAATCGTTGGCTGTTGTCTGGTTTATATCATTAATTAATTCAGTTTCAGGATAAACGAACTGCATGGCCTCCTGGTATTCGGGTCCCCAGTATGCCCAGTCATCATCAATATAAGCAAGTGCAATATCAGGATTTTGTAGGAATCCATTTCGGTAAAGATGGTTTCTTTGGAAATAACTGTTTATCAATTCAGCTTCGGAAGAACCAAGATAACTCATGTTACTGGCTATTATGCGACCGATTCCAATTTCGGGATGTTTATCACCTTCATGGTAATCATAAATACCGTTATTATCAATATCTTCCCAGGAGCCGTCAATATCAGAGAAATAAAGTTCAATTGGGAAATCTACCCAGTTTTCATCAGGATCCCAGATACCATTATTGTTAAAATCTTCGAACATCTCGAACCAGACGACAGGAAGATCTCCAATCAGAATTACATTATTCACATTCTCTTCCTGAAAATAAAGCATTATCTGGATTTTCATATCAAAAGCAACCGTACCTGAAAATTCTATTAGAAACGAGTTATAACCTTCGCTGGTAAGATCGTTTTGATAAGTAGCCATAGCATCTGCAATTTCAGGATAGAGATCTAATTCCACGATGATTAGAAAACCTTCTTCCCTCTGATTGGAACTGATCCTGTTGATCTCTGAAAATTCAGTTGGACGGAATGGATGTTGTTCAAAATATTCTGCGTAAGTAATGTATTTTCTATCTGGATTCAAATCTCGGGTAACCGGGATATCTTTGTATCGAGCAGAAAGGGTGTTAACCGCTAATATGCAGATGAGAGTTAGTATTATTAAACAATTTTTTTTCATTTTAATTTCCCTTTATTTTTATATCTTTATTATTTGAATTATTATTTCAACAATATCATTTTCCTAGTTTGTGAAAATTGATCCGTTTTCAATTCATAGAAATAAATTCCTGAACTTACAGGCTGGTTCTTTTGGTCAGTACCATTCCAAATTACTGACCCTTCGACAAGCTCAGGAAGACAATTGAAAGTACGGATTTTCTGACCTTTGATATTGTAGATTACAATCTCTGCACTCTCCGCGTCCTCTGCGGTGAGATCAAATAAAATAGTTGTTTCAGGATTGAAGGGGTTGGGGTAATTCCCTAACTGAAAATCATTCACCGATAATTGGTTATCTTGAATTCCTGTAGTGTTTATTATTGTTTCTTCTACGAATTCATAGCCATTGTCACTAAAGCGGAAAGTAGCTTCCTCCCAATTTGTCAGGGGGATTTCCGTAAAGAATTCTACTGGTATAGAGTAATCGAAAGAGGTGGGAAATATGGGATAAATTGAATTTTCAATTTCGATTTCGGCAACTATGGGAAAATGCCCGTTCTCATCAAAATATGTGCAGAAAAAGGTTGTAAATTCTCCCGAAATATTATAATTAAGATCAGAAATTTCAGGTAATATATTGGTAAATGGTTCGATGATATATTGGTCGATATTCTGCAGAGAAGGTTTTGAGAAATCCATTATCAGAAAATCCAGAGGAAGCATATATTTTGCGGTAATCATTTCCACCCCAAGGGAATTCGTTATATTTGGCCATGTACCAAAATGTACATCATTGGTAAGTGTTTCTATATCGCAAGCCATTACCAAGATCGTATCAATCACCTGGGTTTCTATATTACCGATCATTTCAAATGTTCCCAAACTGAATTCAGTTCCGGTAATCCGATATAGACCGGGACTTAATAAAAACGAAATGTCTGCATAGATCATGGCATACACCACCGAATCGATGAGCACGGTTTCAGGATTCAGAATAACAGTTATGTAGAAATAGTATGTGTCGGGGAACATACCACCGCTATCTAAAGGGAAATCACCTGAATCGTTCGTGAGTCCTCCGTAGAACCTGCTGTCGGAATAACCAAAATAATTTCCTGTAATATCAAGATTAGAACAAGACGGATCAAGAACATCTCCAGTAGTATCTGCCGCAACATAACTTAATTCTTCCACTGCAGGCGGAAAAACATCATTCGGGATGTAAGTAGGCATCATTCCTACCAGGGTATCGGTATCTGTTTTAAACCTGCAGAATTGTGTTTCTCCGGGAAGACCGGGAATAATTCCCTCATAAGTTAAACTCATATAATGCAGCATCTCTACAGATTCCCAACCTGTTCCAGTGGAATAGAACAATTCGGTTTCAATTCCGGGAAGTTCTATTGTTTCACAGCGTATGTGAATTGAATCATCGGCAGTATATGAACTGTTACGAATATTATTCCAAAACGTTAGTTCCGGTATCTGGGCAAATGCAGAAATTGCCATTAATATCAATACAAATAGAAAGATCATTTTCTTCATTATGCAGCTCCTGACCTTGAAAAATATTTACTATGTAAATTTCAAAAATAATAAATTAACCGTCAAGCTTTCCCTTTGGAAAGCGAATTCTTGACAAAAATAACTACATCAATTCCTTTCGGAAGAATATTATCGGAGGGTTTATGGATAAGATCGAAATTAACAGAAATTTCATGAAAGCGAATTTCAACGATCTGCGCGGAATTCAAACCGATCAGGAGAAAAATTTACCTCAACCGCCTCTGGAAAAAGCCTGTGAAGCTGGAAAGAAAAAGATCGACCTGATACCGATAGAAAAGATCAAAATTGCTAAAGATAATTTAGTGGAGAATATCCTGCATAGAAGAAGTCACAGGATTTTTAATAATACTCCACTTACACTGGAAGAGCTTTCTTTTCTGCTCTGGGCAACTCAGGGTATAAGAGAAGTTATCAAACGTTTTGATAAAGCTTATGTCACCCTGCGTACTGTTCCTTCTGCCGGTGCTCGTCATCCTTTTGAAACCTACATTCTCATCCATAATGTGGAAAATCTCGAACCCGGTATTTATCGTTACCTGGCTGTGGAACATCAATTGGTATTTCTGCATTCTTTAATGCAGCAAAAGGAAAAAATAACTGAAGCTGCTCTCGGTCAAAAATTTACCGGGAAATGTGCTGCTGTTTTTATTTGGACATGTGTGGCTTACCGGGGAGAGTGGAGGTATCATCTGGCAGCTCACAAAGCGATGCTGCTGGATGCCGGGCATGTTTGCCAGAATCTGTATTTAGCTTGTGAGGGTATTGGTGCTGGAACCTGTGCAATTGCTGCATACGATCAGGAAAAAATTGATGAGATCATCAACGTGGATGGAAATGACGAATATACTATTTACCTGGCTCCTGTAGGAAAATATTAGCAGCGGAGAATCATGCCTGCCCAAGATAATATTTTTACAGTTTCTGAAGTTAATAAACACATCAAGAATGTAATCGAATCGAATATTCCCAATCTTTTTGTAGAAGGCGAGATCGCCAACTTTACCAAACACAGTTCAGGTCATATCTATTTTTCTTTGAAAGATGAAAAAAGTTCTTTGCGATGTGTATTCTTTAAAACTTACAACAAATATGTAGTATTCAATCCAAAAGATGGAGATAAAGTAGTTTGTGGTGGGAAGATATCTGTTTTTGAAAAAGGCGGCAGTTACCAGTTGAACGTTTCTCGCATGGTTTTATCCGGTGTAGGAGAGCTGCAACGAAAATTCGATGAATTGAAACTGAAACTCTCTGATGAAGGATTATTCGATGAAAAATTTAAGAAACCGATTCCTGCTTTTCCCGAAACCATTGGAGTTGTTACTTCTCCTACAGGAGCAGCGATACAGGATATTCGTAATGTGATTTCCCGCAGATTTCCTGTAAAAATATATCTTTATCCGGCTACTGTTCAGGGAGATATTGCACCCCTGCAGATCATTTCCGGGATCGAATATTTTAATACTCATCATCCTGTTGATGTGCTTATTATAGGACGGGGTGGTGGTTCGCAGGAAGACCTTTTCTGTTTCAATGATGAAAAACTGACACGTGCTATCTTTGCTTCCGAAATTCCCGTAATTTCTGCTGTAGGACACGAGATCGATTTTACAATTTCCGATTTCGTTGCCGACCTGAGAGCTCCCACACCTTCTGCTGCCGCTGAACTGGCTGTTCCCGATAGAGTAGAACTTATAAACCAGGTAACCGGATTGATCAGTTCGATGCAATATGCCACGCAGCAACATTTCTTTTCCCGCAAAATGGAGATCCAGGAATTGGAATTATCGCTTCAGCAATTTCATCCTCAAACCA
>CBFDCX010000047.1:0-10299 GCA_965603415.1 uncultured bacterium | reverse complement strand
ACACCTACAAAACCGATCGGACCTTTCCTGAGTAAAGATGAAGCCGAGGTTAAAAAGCAGCAATATGATTGGGATATAGTTGAGGATGCTGGTCGTGGTTATCGACGTGTGGTAGCTTCCCCCATTCCTATTAAGATCATCGAGCAGGATGCGATCGAAATTCTTACAAAAAACAATTATATTGTTATCGCTGTTGGTGGCGGTGGGATTCCTGTTATCGAAGATGAAAATGGAAATTTGAGCGGCGTTCCTTCTGTGATCGATAAAGATAGAGCTTCATCTCTTCTGGCAAGGAATCTGAAAGCTGATTATCTAATTATTTCCACTGCTGTAGAGCAGGTATATCTTAATTTCGGAAAAGAAAACGAAAAAGCCATCTCCAGTATGACACTTGCTGAAGCAAAACAATATTGTACTGAAGGACATTTCATGAAAGGAAGTATGTTACCTAAGATCGAATCTGCTATTGAATTCCTGGAAGGTGGTGGAAAGGAAGTGATAATCACTACTCCCGAATTCATTGCTGATGCAGTTGCCGGTAAAGCTGGAACGAAGATTGTGAGGTAATTATGAAAACTAAAGAACAAATATTAGAAAACACGATAAAGCGCTGTAGAGAAAAACATATTATCATTCCTACTTACAAACAGATGCGTAACCCGGAATTGATCCCGGAAAAGATCAGAGCAAAACTGAAAAATATCGGGTTATGGGATTTAAATTCATTAAATATGTTCAGGATATCCTGGAAGAACGAACCGGTTAAATTCGGTGGAGGTTTTGGAGGAGTCAACTACATTGAACTACCTAAAGAAATTACCGGAGTTGATGCTCGCATTTTAATGTTGATCGGTAAATTTTTCCCTACCGGCGCACATAAAGTTGGAGCTACTTTTGGTCCTCTTGTGGAAAAGCTGGTAAGTGGAGAATTTGATCCCACTACTCAGAAAGCGCTCTGGCCATCTACAGGTAATTACTGCCGCGGAGGAGCTTATGATTCTTACCTCTTAGGTTGCGAATCAATAGCTGTACTTCCCGAAGAAATGAGCCAGGAACGGTTCGACTGGCTTCACAAAGTAGGTGCAGAGGTTTTTGCAACTCCCGGATGCGAAAGCAATGTAAAAGAGATTTATGATAAAGTAAAAGAACTGAAAGCTGAGCGGGGTGATAAAATTGTGAATCTGAATCAGTTTGAAGAAATTGGAAATGCACTCTGGCATTATGCTGTTACAGGTCCCGCCATGGAAGAAGTTTTCAATCTCGAGAAAAAAGGAGAACAAAGATTCAGTGCACTTTTCCTTACTCAGGGTTCTGCCGGAACACTTGGCTGTGCAGATTACTTAAGGGAAAAATATCCGACCTTAAAAGTCTGTGCCGGTGAAGCACTGCAATGTCCCACTCTTCTTTATAATGGTTATGGTGGACATCGCATCGAAGGTATCGGAGATAAACACGTTCCCTGGATTCACAACATAAAAAATATGGATATGGTTGCAGGCATCGATGATGAACCCAATATGCACATTATGCGTCTTTTCAACGAACCGGAAGGTAAAAAATTACTCATCGAAAAAGGCGTTGATCCACAGCTTGTGGAAAAACTCGATCTGCTGGGAATATCTTCTATCGCTAACCTGATGGGTGCTATCAAGATGGCAAAATATTACGAAATGAATGAAAATGACGTCGTCTTCACAGTTGCCACAGATTCCATGGAAATGTATCAATCCAGAATGATCGAAGAACGCAAACGGTTGGGTGAATTCGACAATAAAGCTGCTGAAGTGGTTTATACAGCCGATCTGATGGGAATTGGAACAGACCATATGATAGAAATGACCTACTATGAAAAAAGAAGAATGCATAATCTGAAATACTTCACCTGGATAGAACAGCAGGGAAAAACAGTGGAAGAACTGAATGCTCAATGGTATGATGATAATTACTGGAAAGGTCAATTTGCCAAAGTTGATCTGTGGGATGAAGAGATCATGGAATTCAATGAACGAACAGGTTTATTGAATGAATATGAGTAAAAAAACTTAGCCACTGACTTACACAGACAAACACAGACAACTAATATCAAATTAGTGTTATTCAGTGCAAATCAGTGGCTTTTAATGGTGATTAATATGGAAAATAAATATTACTTTGAATGCACAACCTGTGGTACGAAATACGAGCAGGATGAAGTAACCTACCTCTGTCCTGCATGTGAAAAAGAAAACGACGGGACTCAACCCCCAAAAGGCGTTTTGAAAACTCTTTATAATTATGAAAAGATCAGTACTCGATACAAAAAGCACAAACTTTTCGATAAACTTAAAGAAAAGGAATATCGGGAATTTTTACCTATCAATTCTGAAAGAAGTTTGTCTTTTTTAAAAGTTGGTAAAACTCCCCTATATGAAATAAATCCTTTACATATCCCCCTTTTGAAGGAGGAATTCAAGGGGGTTAAAATCTTCCTCAAAGATGATTCCCAGAATCCCACCTTTTCATTCAAAGACAGAGCTTCCGACCTGGTTTGTGCATTTGCAAAAGAGAACGGTATGGATACCATTGTTGCAGCTTCCACCGGCAATGCCGGTTCTTCTCTCGCAGGGATCTGCGCATCCCAACATCAGAAAGCTATTATCTTTGCTCCGGCATCTGCACCCAAAGCAAAACTTATTCAAATTCTTATGTATGGTGCGCAATTAATTCCCGTAGATGGAACTTATGATGATGCTTTTAAACTGAGCATCGAAGCCACCAAAAAATTCGGTTGGTATAATCGCAATACTGCTTATAATCCTTTTACAATCGAAGGAAAGAAGATCGTTGCTTTTGAAATCTTCCAGCAGATGAAGCGTGAACTTCCGGATCGGGTTTTTGTTCCTGTGGGTGACGGCTGCATAATTTCGGGTGTTTATAAAGGTTTTGAAGATCTGCTGAAGTTAGGTTTGATCAATAAAATTCCCACTGTCGTTGCAGTACAATCTGAAAAAAGCGATAATATTATCCGTAATCTGGAAAAGGATTCCTTTATTTCAAAACCAAGTAAAACAATTGCCGATTCCATAGCAGTGGATATTCCCCGCAATTTCTGGATGACGAAAAAATTCATCGAAGAATATAAAGGTGAATGGATTGCTGTGAGTGATGAAGAGATAATTTCAGCTTCTAAAATCCTTAGCGAGAATACAGGAATATTCGCAGAACCTGCAGCAACAGCCAGCTTCGCAGGAATGCTGAAATATGTAAAACAAGAAAAAATTGACGAAAATTCAAAGAATGTTGTTTTGCTTACCGGAAGCGGTTTGAAGGATTTGAATGCAGTGCAGAAAATAATTGAAATACCGAAGGCGATAAAGAGTCTGGATGAAATTTTACCGCAGATTAACGCTGATAAACGCTGATGTTTAGGAGATGATTTTGCAGAATAATGATTTAATACATAAGGATCTTCGATATAAAATAATCGGTTGCGCAATGACTGTTAATAACAAGATTGGTCATGGTTTTCGAGAAAAAACATATGAAAATGCTTTGTGCATCGAATTCAGAGATAATCAAATTAATTTCATTAAACAGAAAGAATTTCCAATTAAGTATAAAAATGAAGTTGTTGATGTCTTTATTCCTGATTTAATTGTAGAAGATAAAATCATTATCGAACTTAAAGCAGTTGAAAAAATCATAGATGAACATATTGGACAAATTCTGAATTACTTAAGGGTCACAGGATTACAAGTAGGTCTTATTATAAATTTTAACATCCTGAATTACAATGGAAACCTATTGTATTAGAAAGGAAAGACTGTTAAATCTGTGTTCATCCGCGTACATCTGCGGTTATTAAATGGAGAAGTTTATGAAATCCATTAGAAAAATTGATGCTGTCCCAAAATTAAATGGTTCCTGGAAATTTTTAGATGATTATTCCTATAAAGGAATGATCCACGGACAGTTGCTCTATTCTACCTGTCATCATGGTTTCATCAAGAAGATCACTTTCCCCGATGGTTACGATCTTTCCGAATTTACAATGGTTTCTGCAAAAGATATTCCAGGTGAAAATATAGTCCCCGAACCGGAATGTGACCAGCCTTTTATGGCAGATAAGGAAGTTTCCCATTTTGGACAGGTGATCATGGGAATTGCTCATCCCAACCGAAAACTACTGCGTGAATTCATCAGTAATACCAAGATCGAATACGAAGAACTTCCCGCTATTACAGATATCAAAGAATGCCTGGATAACGAAAAAAATACATTCGGCAGAGAACTGACCATCGATCACAGAACAGGTAAAAAGCCAGATCCGAATTGGATTCATCATCATAAAATTTATTATACACCCCACCAGGAACAGGCTTATCTTGAACCGCAGGGAATGATAGCTACCTGGCAACCAGAAAAAAAGATCATGTTCGTTAAGGCAAATGCGCAATGTCCGTTCTTTGTAAAAGGTGGCGTGGAAGCCATAATGGGCAGTGCCATCAAAGAAGCTGTAATAGAAATTTCCGAAGGGATCGGTGGTGCTTTCGGCGGGAAGGAAGATTTTCCCAGCTTGTTGGCAGGAATAACATCTCTGCTCTCCTATAAAAGGGGCAAACCTGTAAAAATCGTTCTCGACCGTTCGGACGATATCCAGATAACAACCAAACGTCATCCTGCCAGAATTGAGATCAATTCATGGACTGACCCTGAAACCAAAAAGATCATGAAGATAGACATCGATTACAGGTTGGATGCCGGAGCTTTTCAAACGCTTTCACCTGTAGTTCTGGCACGTGGAGTTCTGCATGCCATCAGCGGTTACAACATTCCCGATGCTTTTATTCGTGGAAGATTATTCCGCAGTCATACTCCTTCCAACGGAGCTTTCCGCGGTTTTGGTGCTCCCCAGGCTTTTGCTGCAATGGAAGCACATATAGATGACATTGCTGCAAATTTGAAAGTTAATCCTTATAAATTCAGAAAGATAAACCTCTTTAAGATCGGTAATGAATTTCCTACCACCCAACCAATATTGGAAGATCATCTTTCCGATTGTCTGGAACGTGTGATCGAAAAATCGAATTATCTCCAGAAAATGGAAGAATTCAAGGAGTGGAATAAAACCCACAAAGATAAAAAAGGAATTGGTATTTCCATCGGATATCACGGTGGCGGATATACCGGCAACGGTGAAAAAATTCTAAATTCAGAAGTGAAAGTAGTTATCGAAAAGGATGCTGCAGTAAAGATATTCGTTTCTAATACCGATATGGGACAAGGAGCGCATACAACTCTTGCTCAGATGTTCTTCGAAGCAATAGAACACCCAAAAGAAAAATGCCGGATTCAACTTCCTAATACCAGCAAAACTCCCAATAGCGGTCCTACCGTAGCATCCAGAACTATCTATATTATCGGTAACCTGCTTCGCAAATTTGCACTTAAGATCAAAGACGAACTCGGATTTGAAGATCTTGAGGATTATGTTGCGTCCAATAAAAATGAATTTCCACGCGAATTCAGAATGAATTTTATCCAGGATCCATCTGTGGTTTTTGATGACGAAAATTATGTGGGTGTAGCTTATAAAGATTATTCATGGGCTGCCTGTGTTACCGAAATTTATTTTCATGCAGATACATATCAAATTGAATTAACAAAAAACTGGAGTGTAATGGATATTGGGAAAGTGGTAAATCAAAAGATCGCTACAGGTCAGGCAGAAGGCGGTATTTTGCAGGGACTGGCTTACGGACTTTGTGAATTCTTCTACAAACCCGGTTATGGCAGGATGCATGGTTTCACCGATTATGCTCTTCCCACAACAATGGATCTTCCAAAGATCGATGTTGAATTTATTCATAGCGACAGCCCGATTGCCAAAGGTCTGGGTGAGATCCCGATGGATTTTCCTGCACCCTCTGTAAGGAATGCATTCCATAATGCAACCGGAATTTTTATCGATGAGATTCCACTAATTCCAGAAAGAATTCTTAAGCATTTGGAAAAAACAACATGAAAATATCTTTTACTCAACTGTTCTTCTCGTTCCCAAGCTCCAGCTTGGGAATGTTTCAATTTTCTATTCCCAATCTGGAGCTTGGGAACAAGTTATTACACATTAAAAGGATAGATCAATGAAGGTTAGCTTTAAATTAAACAATAAAAATGTAACAATAGACGCAGATCCGATGAAACGTCTTCTTGATATTTTACGAGAGGATTTTGGTTTGACTGGAACCAAGGAAAGCTGTGGTGAAGGTGAATGCGGAGCCTGCACAGTCCTTTTAGATGGAAAACCTGTAACCAGTTGCCTTGTCAATGCAGTTCACATCAATGGAAAAGAAGTAATAACATCGGAAGGAATTGCACAAGAACCTCTTGGAAAACTGCTGATAGATTGTTTCGATGAAACCAATGCTGTACAATGCGGTTTCTGTTTCCCGGGATTTCTGGTTACCTCTTATCACTACATAAAAACAGATGGAGAAAAGAACCTGGACAAGATCAAGAAAGCTTTATCCGGAAACATCTGCCGCTGTACCGGTTATCAAAAGATATTTGAATCTGTGATGCTGGCTTGTGAAAGAAACTAAAAATTTCTACTTTGGGAACGAATTTTGCAGGATAAATAAATGTGTGGAATAATTTAGGATAAAAAGATGAAGTTTATTAAACCGGAAAACATTAATAGCCTATTAGAAAACCTGGAAGAGAATAAGGGAAGAACTTACTTTCTTGCAGGTGGAACAGATCTGAATGTTCAAATAAAAAATGGTATAATTCGTAATCCGAATATTATTTATATAAATCATCTTTCTGAACTGGGTGGTATAAATGCAGCAAACGGCAGCATAATTATCGGTGCTACTACCAGTTTCCATGAAATCCTGGAATCTAAAGTAATTCGTCTTCATTTACCTTTTTTCCAGAAATCACTGGAATCTTTTGCATCTCCACTCTTACAAAACAGTGCCACAATCGGCGGTAACATTGCTAATGGCTCACCAACAGCAGACGTAGTACCGCTACTTCTAATACTGGATGCTGAAATTGAATTATCATCAAAAATACGAAACCGATCAATTTATCTCAAAGATTTTTTTAATGGTTATAAACAAAACGTGATGAAATCTAATGAAATAATTACAAAGATCATCATCGATAAAAATGCAGAGAAAGATTGTATTACTTTTTACGAGAAGGTCGGTTCCAGGAAAGCCCTTACTATCTCCAAAGTTTCATTAGCAGGAATGAAAAAAGTATCCGGGAATAAAATAACTATGATAAAGTTATCGGTTGGCAGCTTAAATGAATATCCGCGCAGATTATTCAAAGTGGAAGATTATTTAACCGACAGAATTATTTCCGAGATCGATTTTACAAAAGTAGAAGAATTAATAGATAAAGAAATAACACCTATTACCGATCTTCGTTCGGATAAAGAATATCGCTATAATGTTTGTGTGAATTTGATCCGAACTTTTTTAAATGAATAAATTGTAATTAAACTTTCGCTTTGGAATGTTGAAATATTTGAAGCTTCTACTTCATGATCTAACCCTTACTATTTCATCCTTGACAAAAAGACTACTCTGCACAATCAGATATTTAAAGTCTGGCAGATATAAATTATCGAGCCATGTGCTTTTTATGGAGGAAAGCGAAGATGAATATTTATGTAGGCAATCTGTCTTATAAAGTGACGGATGAAGATCTGGCAAAATTGTTCACGCCTTTCGGTGATGTGTCGGTATGTAAAGTTATTCTCGACAAAAATTCCGGACGTTCAAAAGGATTTGGATTTGTTGAAATGCCAAATCAGGCAGAAGGTGAAGAAGCAATCAAACAACTCGATGGTAAAGAGATCGATGAGAGAAACATTAAAGTAAACGTTGCTAAACCTAAGAACGAAAAACCACGTAGAGAACAGCGATATTAAGATATTGAATTCTTGATCTTATTATTTCCGTTCCGAAGAACTAAACTGTTTTTCGGAACGGTTTCTGTAATTCTGTAAAAAATTAACTAATTAAAGGATGAAAAATTGGCTAAAAAAAATTATCCGTATGAAAAACGTCAGAAAGAGATTGCAAAGAAAAAAAAGCAGGAAGAAAAGCGCCAGAGAAAGCTAAATAAATCTTCGGCTGCCAATAAAGAAAATTCAGAAATCAGTAATGAAGATGAAACAACTGACGATGATATTTAATTAAGATCTCCGCCGCAAAAATTACTTAATTTCCGGTATTCTTGTAATTCTGTATTCCGGTTTACCATTTATTTCACACCGTTAATTACTTTTATTATTGACAGTTAGACTTTAAATATGCAGTAATTATAAATAATGAAAATAATAAAAATTGATAGTGAGACTGACAATAGCTCTTATATAATATTTGAAGCTGACGATTGTGAATATGTAAATCCTGTAGAATATTATTTAAATTCTTTTATTAGAGCAAATAATTTTATTATGAAAAACTTACTAAGTTCAATTAAAATCTCTTTTCCTAAAAAAAATGTATCTGCGATTTTATTTAAAAACATTATAAAAAATTGGGAAAAAAATACCAAGAATATTTAGATATAGAAATTCCTGATAATTTAATAAAAGTATTAGGTGCAAAAAAGAAAAAAAAGCAAAAAGAGTTACTTAAAGGATTATCTATTACTTCAAAACAACTTATAGCATTTATTATTTATGCTTGGAATAATAATGGGTATACTTTAAGTCAGTACAAATCAGAACATCATCATAAAGGTTTACATCCTGAAGACTTACCAAAATTAATTGATATTAATGATGCCAAAGTTGTAAAGGTTGGAGAAACATCCTTAACAAATGGACAGTTAAAAAATGTAATCGAATATCGAAAAGTTATTGTGGCTAAATTTCTTGATAATAGAGATGATTGGCACTGTTTATTTTTTACTTTTAACAGCATAAAAGGTAACGAATCTTGGAAAGATGGTCAATCTCATTTACATTACATCTCAAGTAAATTTGGTATACCGAGAAAGAAAGTTGTTGAGCAGTTAAAAAGTCCCAAATACAAATTAGGTTCATTACCACATATTGGTTTAATTGACAATGATGTTCTACCAAAAAATGAAAAAACTAATTAGCTTCAAACTTGCTGAATTTTATTATCCCATCACTCTTTCGGGCTATATTGTCTTTTCAGCCAGGAACCAAGACCATCAAGTCCGGGAAACATCACCCTTTCAGTAATATTTGCCTGATCCAGCTTATCTCGTATCTCCCATTTTAATTCTTTTGGAATTATAATTTTCTGCCAGATATCCGGATACTGTTTCAGCCAGTCGTTCAGTGCAAGTTCAGGATTGGATGAAATTGAAAAAAAAGCAAACTGGTTAATGAAACGATCGTCAATTGAGGGTGGTTCGATAAAAAGAAAGAAATCTTTTCCTGCCATTTTTTCAATATCTTTTAAACTCTTCATTTTTTTCAGAAGCATTTTTACAGTGAATACATTTGCTCCTTCTTTTTCCAGTTCTTCTTGTAAATTGCCTGGAACAAGTTTATTAACTTCTACGTAATTTACTGCCCAAACCACGCCGTCAGTATCGAACTTCTCGATATTTGCTGTAGCAAAATGCATCGCCACATAAGGTGAATATGTCCAATCCATCAACCTGGTGGGAAGACCATGATGCTGTGCAAGTGAAAGCCAGTGCCACATAGAATCAAGTTCTACTACATTGCTCTGCGCATATTTACTAAAATTCCTGAGCAGGTGATTTTCCAGGCTGGCATAATCCCCACCCAAACGGATCAGCGTTGTTTCCAGTTTAAAATCTGCGTCGGAAAGTCCCCTGAAAGCAAATTTGGAACGATATCTACCCAGTTCAGGATTCCAGGAATCTTCAAACAGTTTTTCCTGCAGTTCATTCCAGCTTGTAATAATATATTCATTCATTTAAAACTCCTGTTTTATTTTAAATCAAAGCCTGCTCCAATTGCAAAAATGGGAGCTGCACCAAAAGTACCGTTTTTGGGAGTTGCCATTTCTACTCCAATTTCTGGTCTTAGATATATAGGACCAAGCTCAAGTGACAGTCCTCCAACAACGCCAAATCTGTTCAGCATAAAGGCTTCATCAATATTTATTTCTTCTGTACCAGGTTGTTCAATGGAAATAAAATCTGCACTATATCTTGCCATTCCGGTAAAGGCCAGGGCTTTCCCAACTCTATAAGTAGCCAGGAAGGGAATTTCAAAACCATAAGATCTTATATCTGCTATGTCAATGGCTCCTTCCTCTTCGTCAGATTCAGTGGTTACAAAAGTTA
>CBFDCX010000046.1:0-10312 GCA_965603415.1 uncultured bacterium | reverse complement strand
GGAGGTAAATAATGGCTAAACCAAAAGTTGCATTTTATTGGTGTGCATCCTGTGGTGGATGCGGAGAAGCTGTAGTTGACCTGGCAGATAAGATTCTCGATGTGGTTGCTGCAGTTGATATTGTACTCTGGCCCATAGCTCTGGATTTCAAATATAAAGATGTTAGAGCCATGGAAGATGGCAGTATTGCAGTTTCATTTATTAATGGAGCGATTAGAACAGAAGAACAGAAAGAGATTGCTGAACTTCTAAGAAAAAAATCAGGACTTGTTGTTGCTTTCGGAAGTTGTTCTTCTCTGGGCGGGATACCTGCATTAGCAAATCTTACTACTAAGAAAAAAATATTTAATCGTTCATATCTGAATTCTCCTACTGTTGTCAATCCTGACGGAGTTGTTCCCAAAACTAAGTCGAAAGTCGATGGTTATGAACTTACTCTTCCTGAGTTTTTTGAAACGGTCTTTAAGCTGGATGATGTGATCGATGTTGACTATTATTTACCCGGTTGTCCTCCAACTCCTGATCTTATTGTAAATGCTGTTAATGCGATTCTTGAAGGTAAATTACCTCCCAAAGGAGCGATCTTGTCACCGGATAAATCTTTGTGCAAATCTTGTGATAGAAATGAAAGTAAACCAGAAGATGTGGCAATATCAGAAATTAAACGAGTGATCGATATTGAACTTGACCCGGAAGAGTGTTTTCTTGCTCAGGGAATAATATGTATGGGACCTGCAACAAGAGATGGGTGCGGAGAGTCCTGTATTAATGGGAATATGCCCTGTACCGGATGTTTTGGTCCCACCGATTCCTGCAAAGATCAGGGAGCTAAAATGATAGGCACTCTGGGAGCGATCTTAGAAGGTGAAGAAGAAGAAGCAATTGATAAAGTTATCGAGGGACTTGTTGATCCTGCCGGAACTTTTTACAGGTATGGGCTATCGGCATCTATGCTTGGTAGTGCTCGCAAGGAGGGTAAAGATGAGTAAGGTTATAACTATTGATCCAATCACCAGACTGGAAGGTCATGGTAAAATAACAATTGTCCTTGATGATAAGGGTGATGTGGAAAGAGCTTTTTTCCAGATACCGGAACTTCGTGGATTTGAAGCTTTTTGTGTGGGAAGACCTGCAGAAGAAATGCCTCAAATAACATCTCGTATCTGTGGTGTTTGCCCTACTGCTCATCACATGGCAGGAACAAAAGCCCTGGATTCCCTTTTCAAAGTAGAACCCACTCCAACTGCAAAAGTTATTCGTGAACTCTTTTATAATTTGTTTATGTTCGAAGATCATACGGTTCACTTTTATTATCTTGGAGGACCTGATTTTATAGTTGGTCCCGATGCTCCTGCTGGAAAAAGGAATATTCTGGGTGTTATTGAAAAGGTTGGTGTGGATGTTGCCAAGCAAGTTATTACCATCAGAAAGCGCTGCCGTGATATTATGGCGGAGATTGGCGGAAAAACTATTCATCCTGTTCTTGGTCTTCCGGGTGGTGTGGCAAAAAGAGTAACCGAAGAAACAAGAGATACTATCAAAGCATTCTCTGCAGATGCGATCGAGTTCGCAAAATTCACCCTGAAGGCTTTTGATGATATTGTTCTACAAAACAAAGATTATGTTGATCTTATCCTGTCTGATACTTATTTTCATAAAACCTATTATATGGGAATGGTCGATGAAAATAACAAGGTCAATTTCTATGATGGAAAGATCAGGATCGTTGATCCTGATGGTAAACCGGTAGAACTATTTGCACCGGATGAATATGCAGATGTTATTGCTGAACATGTAGAAGATTGGAGCTATATAAAGTTCCCATATCTACGAAAGATCGGCTGGAAGGGTTTTGTTGATGGTGTTAACAGCGGTCTTGTAAGAGTTGCAACATTGGCAAGACTTAATGCTTCCGATGGAATGGCTACTCCACTTGCACAACAGGAATATGAAAGAATGTATACAACAGTAGGTGGAAAACCATGTCATAATACACTAGCTTACCATTGGGCAAGATTAGTTGAGATCCTTTATGCTGCAGAAAGAATTAGTGAACTTGTTAATTCGGAAGAATTGGTCTCACCGAATATTCGCAACATGAATCTCCAGACTCCAAAAGAAGGAATTGGAATAGTTGAGGCACCACGAGGAACTTTGATCCACCACTATGAATCAGACGAAAGAGGAGTTTTAACCGGTGTTAATTTGATGGTTGCTACACTGTTTAATTCTGCTCCAATATGTATGTCTATAGAAAAAGCTGCCAAAAAACTTATCAAAGGTGGCAATGTTAACGACGGCTTACTGAATATGGTAGAAATGGCATTCAGAGCTTATGATCCATGTTTCTCCTGTGCAACTCATTCTATTGTGGGAGAAATGCCGTTGAATATTACATTCCAGGATAGATACGGTAAAAACCTTGGTTCTATGAAAAGAGATAGTAACGGAGAAGAAACTACTTCTTGGAAGTAGCGTTTGATTATTTCAATAATATAAAATAAAAGGCTGATTTATTTCAGCCTTTTTTTATTCGAGTGAAATTTTGAGTGAATAAACAAAATTAGAATCATTTCTCGTGAAAAACAGTAGTAACAAATTCGTCAGGAAGATAAAAACTATTCTAAACAAGTACTGTTATCAATATACTTTTAATATATTGTAAGCTTCCAAATTAATTAAATATACTATAAAATAATTTATTTATTGACTGATTTAAATTTACAAACGTTTTTGTGAAAGAATTTTAGTTGTTTCCGAAAGGATTGAGATTTAACTGAAACTGAAATGAAGGAGAACTATTTTATGAAAAGATTTTTAATTATTTTATTTATTACCTTTATTCTTGTTAATGGCAGTTTCTTATATTCTATTGAAAAGTTTTATACATATTACGATAAAGCTTCAAAGTATATGCAAAAAGGAGATTGGGAGCGGGCTATTGCCGAGTTCAAAAGTGCAGCCTCACTGGAATTTGAAGATGCCAAGAAAAAGCGTACTTACGGTACCAGGTTTATAAAATATTTTCCTCATAGGGAAATGGGGATCTGCTATTATAACCTGGAAGAATTTGATAATGCCATGGGTGAATTGCAGCTTTCTTATGCTTACAAGAAATCTAAACGTGCCGAAGAATACATAAAAAAGTTAAGCTTTGATGGTAGAAATATCGATTTTGAAAAAAACTTAGCCGAAAGAAAACTACATGAAAAAGAACAGGAAGAATTAGCTTTCCGACAAAAAGAGATGGAAGAACAAAAACAAAAAGAAGAAGAGCTGGCTCAGAAACAAAAAGAGATCGAGGAAGAAAACAAACGCCTGGAGAAAGAACGGGAGAAAAAAGAAAAAGCAGAATTAGCATTAATGGAAAAAGAGATCCAAAAAAAACAAAAAGAACTTGAAAAAGAGAGAAAGGAATTAGAAGAACAGAAAAAAAGAAAATCAAGTATCAGCAAATTACCATTAGGTGCATTAACTTATGACCCGAACGCAGTAACCCAGGTCGGTTCTCGTTTATCTGTCGCAGTACTCACTTTTGCAAGTAATGAAGAAGCTCAGAATCTGGCAGAATCTGTAACGGAAAAACTGGTAACACAGCTTGTTAACCTTCGCCGGTTCCGGGTTATAGAAAGAAGCGCTCTGGACAAAATTATGGAAGAACAAAAGCTTGGCATGACAGGTTTTGTTGATGATGAAACTGCGGTAAAGGTGGGTAAACTTGCAGGTGCGGATTTAATTATTCTGGGCAGAATAAATATCGAGATTGGCTTTGCCAAGGTCAGTGCGCGTGGCATAGATACAGAAACCAGTGAACTCATCGTAGCAAAAGAAGCAGATTCCGGGAATACTAATATCGAAACAATCGAATATCTGGTGGAACAGGTCGCAATAGATATCTATAATGACCTGCCACTGGTTGAAGGCATTATCATGGAAGTTGAAGATAATCAGATTATTCTAAGCATTGGCAGTGAGGTGGGAGTTCGTAAAGGTACAAAATGCGTTGCCTATAAAGAAGGAAAGAAATATTACCATCCTACTACAGGTGAAGTTCATGGTATAAATGTAATTCCATTGGGAGAGTTGATCGTTGTTCAGGTTCAGGAAAAAATGTCGATTGCCAAGCCAATAGGTAAGATCAGCGATTTGCAGATCGAAGATAAAGTAGTTGTAAAATAAAAAAGGGAGGAAAAATGAGAAAGAGTTTTGTTTTGCTGTTATTAGTTTTATTTATTTGTTCTAATTTAAGTGCTATTGACTGGAACATTACAGGAGCTGGGGCTCGTGCAGCCGGTATGGGTGGAGCGTTTATTGGTGTGGCAGATGATGCCACTGCTATAACTTGGAATCCTGCTGGATTAACTCAACTATACCGCCCAGAAGTATCCTTAGTAACAAGATATATTGCAGAAAGCTATAAATACGAATCCACATTGTATTCAAACACAGTTGACAATCAAAGTCATTTTGTTTTAAATTTCGCCAGTGCTGCTTATCCATTTATGAATGGGAGGTTAGTAGCTGCTATTGCTTACCAGAAACAACTTGATTGGTACAGTGGTTGGGAAAGTGAGGAAGATGAAAGTGCTACAGGTGGTGCAAATACTATCATTCCAGGTCTTGCTTTTAGAGTATTACCTGTATTATCAATCGGCTTTTCAACTAATATCTGGATGGGAAATAGTGTTAAAGAAACTTCCGACTATTATTATGGTTATGAAGACAACGTTGAAAGGACTATAAGTTTTTCCGGTTTTAATATGGCTTTTGGAATGATGGCAGATTTCAATAATCTGCAAAATCCTATTCCTCTAAAACTGGGAATGATGATGCGAACACCTTTTGACTTGGGAGTAGAAGTGGACGCAGATTATGAAAATTATGCAGACCTTCATTATAAGAACACCGTTGATATGCCTATTATGATGGGTTTTGGTACTTCTATTCGCTTGGGAGACAATTTAACAATTTCTGCTGATTATGAAATAAGAGCTTATGGAGAGAGTAAAATTAACTATGATTTAGGTGGGACATCAAATTTAAGTGAGAGTGAGGAAGATCTTAACCAAATCAGAGTTGGAGCAGAATATTTTGTAGTGACTGATTTCGCTGTAATTCCTCTCAGAGCAGGATTTAAAACCATCCCAACTCTTCTCTCCAATGGTGAAGGTCCTGATTATAGTTGGGAATATACAGATCAAACAAAAGGAACTGGATTTTCGGTTGGCACAGGTCTGATATTTGAAAGAGTTGCTATCGATGCAACTTTTGATCTATCTAGCTATACAGAGGAATGGGACAATTGGCCAGATTATGGAGAAAGTGAAACAGGTACATTAACAAAGTACAATGCAACGGTTTCATGTATTTTTTATTTCTAGAAAAATTATTGATAAATCCTCATATACTTTTTTTAAGGAGATAAAATATGAAATTCTTACATATTGTTTTAATACTGTTTATTTCGAGCTTTGCTTTTGCCCAGCTTGATCTGAACTTAGGACCAGATTGGAATTTTACCGGAGTGGGTGCCAGAGCTGCCGGTATGGGTGGAGCCTTTATCGGTGTGGCAGATGATGCTACTGCCATTTCCTGGAATCCTGCCGGATTAACACAATTGGATAAACCTGAAGCATCCATTGTTGCCCGGGGTCTTGGTGAAATATACGAAGTGGACTTCGATTACTGGGTAGAAACCTATGAAGACGAACATGCTATCCTGAATTTCTTGAGTGGAGTATATCCGTTCGAATTTTCTGGTAAACAATTTGTAGCTGCACTGGCCGTGCAAAGACAACTAGATCTATATTCCTATTACCATGAAGAGTATTCATACGTAGACACTTTAGAATCATATGAATATTTTTATGAAACATTGTCGGAAGGTGGTACAAGTACGATCACTCTTGGTCTCGCAAATAGACTTGCATCAGTATTTTCATTTGGTGTCGCTACAAATCTGTGGGTTGGAGAAGCTTACTTTGAATCCAGTGATATAGGTGAAGAAATTTATCCAGATTATTCTTGCAATTGGGATCTTTATCACAAATCTGATTGGACTTTTTCCGGATTCAATTTTGTAATTGGCGCAATGTTAGATCTTAATTATATGAATAATCCCATTCCCTTGAAAATAGGGATGGTAGTGAAAACGCCTTTTGATCTTACAGTTGATGAGGATTTTTTATTGGAAGAATATGTAAATGATAATGGTAATATTTATGATCCTGGTCCCATAGAATCCAGTAATTCCTACACTCTGGGAATGCCTTTGATGTTCGGAATGGGTGCTTCATACCGTTTTGGTGATAATTTCACGCTGGCAGTAGATATGGAATCCAGAAAATTTGGAGAAACCACCCTGAAAGAAGATTATGAAGATCTGACTGGAAATGATGAAGAAATGGAAAACCAGGATCTGAATCAGATCAGGTTTGGTGGGGAGTACCTATTTACAGAATTATGGGATTTTGCTGTAATACCTCTTAGGATAGGCGCAAAAACAGTTCCTACACTCTTTAACGATTTAAATGATGAACAGGTTATCGGTACAGGATTTTCACTGGGATCCGGATTGATCACTGACAAATACTCAATAGATATCTCATTCCAGAATTCAGGATTCGAGATCGATCGTGTCGATTCGGACGGGGATGGATTTGTTTATACAAAAACTATGAATACTCTCACTCTTTCCTGTATTTATTATTTCTAAATTCGGAGGAATGGAATGAAAAGGATCTTTCAACTATTACTGCTGATATGTCTGTTTTTTCAATTTGATCTGCTCCTTGCCAAGAAAGCACCGGACTGGGTTACGAATCGACCGATAAATAGAGAATTTTATATTGGAATTGGCTATGCGTCCAAAGTAAAGGGCAGCAATGAACATATCGAGATAGCAAAAAATGGAGCATTGAAAAACCTGGCTTCCGAGATCACTGTGAATATTTCCGGAGAAGTTATCAGCAATGTTGTAGAAAAATCCGGGATGCTGGAAGAAGAACTCAGATCACTCATCCGATCCTCTACCGAAGCAGAACTGGAAGGTTACGAGCTGGTGGACCAGTGGCAGAATAAAAAAGAATACTGGGTTTATTATAGGCTTTCCAAAATTATATACATAAAACTCCGGCAGGAAAAGATCGATAAAGCAGTAAGCCTGGCTTTGAATTTATTTTCTGAAGCAAAGAAAAATGAAGCAGCAAAAAATTATGAGAAAGCGCTGCTTTATTATTTGCAGGCACTCAATCCTATCGAAAAATATATTACTGAAACCCTGCAGACAGAATTTGGCGGAAGAACCATTTACCTGAATAACGAGATATATTTTTCCATCCAGAACCTGCTTTCGAGTATCGAATTGAAACCTGCTAAAGCCAGCATGGAAGCCAAACGAAATAAAGCTTTAAAACAACCATTGGTGGTAAATGCATTCCACTATGAAGCAGAGCAGACTCCTATTTCCAACCTGCCTTTGGCTTTTGCTTTCACACGTGGCGATGGTGACCTGATAAAGAACATTCGCACCAATATGAACGGTGAAGCAAGATGTAAAGTAAGTAAGATAACTTCCAACGAAAAGATACAGATGGTAGGTGTGGAATTGGATATTTCATGCTTGATCAACCAGGATAGCACTTCCTATGTTTATCAGAATATACTTAAGAGCTTTCCAATCCCAGCAACCAAGATCATTCTGAATGTATCCGGGTTGGCATTTTACATTGAATCTGATGAAACGAATCTGGGTAAGAAACTCAGCGTTCTGCATGTAGAACCCAAATTGAAAGAAGCTTTTTCCGAAAAAGGTTTTACCTTCACTGAAGATATGAGTAAAGCCGATGTATATGTAAAGATCAATGCCAAATCACGGGAAGGCTCTGAATTATATGGGATGTTCACGGCTTTTGTAGATCTTTCTGTTTCTGCCATCGACATGAGTTCCGGCGATGAGGTATATAAATGCTCACTTACTAATGTCAGTGGTCAGGGATTGAATTTTGAAAAAGCAGGATTGAAAGCATTTGAAAAATCTGCTTATGAAATTTCGGAAGATATGCTTCCGATCTTGATGCAAACGCTGGAGTAATGAAAGAAAACACACACAAATTCAGATTAACAAAATTATACAAGAAGTGGTATGTTCTACTGGCAGCATCATTAATATTGACACTGTTTGTTTATGCTTTTTGTTCCACTTCTTTCATGCAGGAAACTGAGCTGAAACTGCTCGATCAGCGTTTTCGGCTTGATCCCATTCCGGATAAAGCTGACACAAATATTGTATTAGTTACCATCGATGATTTCAGCCTGGATTTTTTCAGTGAGAATGGGATTTCCTGGCCCTGGCCGCGGTCATTTTATGGTCATGCTGTAGATTATTTTACATCTGCTGGGGCAAGATCTGTGATCTTCGATATGCAGTTCTATGAACCTGATATTGACCGTGAAGAAACTTATGCCGAGGAAACAGACGGCATGTTTGCAAGCTCCAT
This sequence comes from uncultured bacterium, assembly GCA_965603415.1. Lineage (GTDB taxonomy): Bacteria > Cloacimonadota > Cloacimonadia > Cloacimonadales > TCS61 > JACNIV01. The sequence continues at coordinate 1,814 of CBFDCX010000046.1, read as the reverse complement.
TGCAAATAACGGTAGTATCTATCTGGGATCACAGCTTCTGTTGGATTCCACTTTTGTTCATCCGTTAGTTTCAAATTCCACAATTAATATTGAAAATAAATTCGATACTGAAACATCCTTTTCTGGTATTCGTGCTCCTATTGATCCTTTCATTACTTCTGCCCGGTCGATAGGAATTATCAATGCTGTGCCCGATAACGACGGAGTTATCCGCAGGTCATCTTTGCTGTTCAAGCTCAATGAAATGATCCTTCCGCATATGGCTTTCAAAGTATGGCTCGATCAGATTGAAAATAATAAGAAAACACAAGCTTCCAACCAGGAATTACGCATCGGAAATTACTTGGTTCCACTGGACGGAAATGGAAAGTATCTGGTTAACTGGTATGGACTGAATGCCTTTACCACTTATTCTTTCCGGGCAGTTATCTCATCTGCTTCTGCTATTCTCAATGAACAGCCACCGGCTCTTTCACCCGATATTTTCAAGGATAAATATATCATCATCGGGGCAACTGCTGCCGGTTTGTACGACCTTAAAACCAATCCTTATTCCAAAGTAATGCCGGGAATGGAGATCTGGGCAACAGCTCTTGGTAACTTTGTAAACCAGGATTTCATCAACATTCTGCCGGGATGGATCAATTTTATTTTTACGTTGTTGGTGATCTTTTGTATCTTTTTCCTGGTAACTAACCTGAATCCGAAAAAAGCAAATCTCTTAACTATTCTTTTGCTTATACTTCTGGTCGGGATAAATTTTGTTTTGTGGAAGACAGGCAGGATCCTGCTTAATTTTGTAATGCCGGTTATTGGATTTGTAATTTCCTTCCTGCTGGTAAACATGATAAGCTACCTTCTGGAAGGCAGATCCAAACGAGAGATCCGCAGGATATTTACCCGCTATCTGAATAAGGAAGTAATTCAACAACTCGAAGAAGATCCGCAGCAGGTGAAACTGGGTGGAGAAGAGATCGAAGCTACGGTTCTGTACACAGATATTTACGATTTTACTTCGCTTTCGGAAAAAAAAACTCCCTCTGAACTGGTGGAGAACCTGAATGAGTATTTTGAAAAACTGATCGAATTCGTATTTAAATTCAATGGGCTGTTGGATAAATATACAGGTGACGGAATAATGGTACTGTTCGGTGCACCGATCCCACGTAACGATCATGCTCTATTATCTTGCAGAACGGCGTATGCTCACAAGAAATTCAGGGAAGACCTGATGCGTAAAGAAAAGCTCACACCTGATGAAAAATTGCACCTGCAAACAAGGATCGGAATTAATTCCGGTTTACTGGTTGCAGGCAATATCGGCAGCGAAAAACGTATGGATTATACTGCAATTGGTGATACCGTAAACCTGGCATCCCGGTTGGAAGGTGTAAATAAAATATACCAGACCAATATCGTTCTCAGCGAGTCTACTTACAACCTGGTGAAGGAAGAATTCCTCTGCCGTGAATTGGATTCATTGCGCGTGAAAGGAAAAAATGAACCGACCAAAATATTTGAATTGATAGATGTTTTCTCTGAACTGGAGACAAAAGAAAAACCGGACTGGATACATGAATATGAAGAAGCATTGAACATCTACCGGAAAGGAGATTGGCAGGAAGCAGGAAATATATTCATGGAACTTACCAGGGAACCTTTCAATGATAAAGCTTCACAAGTTTTATTAACACGCTGTAAGTATCTACTGGAATTTCCACCCAGGAAATGGGATGGGATTCTTACTTTAGAAGTAAAATAAAATTACTCTCGTTCAACCAGTGCGGCGATCCTTTCGTACATTTCATCACGAA
>CBFDCX010000045.1:0-10329 GCA_965603415.1 uncultured bacterium | reverse complement strand
GCTGTCGGGTTCTCTGAACTTCACTCAAAACAGATTTACTGATATAAGCATAGCTTTTCAGGAGATGTTTAGAATCGTCCAACGCTACTTTGTAGACATAGTTTTCGTATTTATCTTTCTTAATAAGAAATCCCCTACTTCCACCTGTAAAATCAAGTGTGAAAGTAACAATTTCCTGTTCCAATTTATCAAGATTGAGAATAGTAAAAAATTTGCGAGTGATATCGATAAGTTTAGTCATTAATGTCATATCTTCGTTCAGTGTAGCAAATTCATTTATCCGCATTAGAATAGAAGTAAGGTGAAGTTTAAGTGTCTGGGCAATTTCCTTCTCGGAGTCCTGGAAAGATAATTCTCCATTATCGGCAATTATCAAACAGCCAACCGCCGAAGTCTTGATTCTGAGTGGTACGAATAGAAGATGGTTGTTATCGATCTTCCTTGATAAAATCGTATTTTCATCCAGACATAACCTTATATTATCTACGATCTTAGTAGAATAGAGCTGTTCAAGATCTATGTTGAATTTAAGGAATGGAGTGCTTTTATTTTCGATTTCTTCCAACAGAACAATCGCAAAAAAATGAGGTGAAAGTAGTTTATTGATCGTTTTATCTATAAAGAATTTTATGCGGTCGATCTCCCGCAATTTAAGAAGATCATAAAGTTCATCCTGCCATTTATGAGAATCCCGGGTAAAACGGGGTTCTATTTTTACTGTTTTAAGACCAATATAATTGTTGAGAAAATATCTTCTTTTTCTCAGGAAAAGTTCTTTGTCATGTTCGGGTAAACCTTCGGTGGATTTTAATAACATTTCCTTATATCTTTTAAAGAATAATTGGGCTTTCGTTTTTACGTTCAAGCTGGCATAGATTTGAATTATTAACTCATATACTTCTATCTCAAGCAGAAAAAGATGATTTCCTTTAACATATTTTATCATATTGAAGAGATTTCTTAAAAGAATCCTTAAATTAACATTTTCGTCCAGTAGACGAATTTTAATTTTTCGTAATTCCAGCAGAGTTTCCCAATACCTGAAATTATGTTTTCCACACAGGATCTCAGCTTTTTTGCAGGTTTCGTAAGCTTTATCGATATCACCAATCCCCAAATAATATTCTATAAACCTGATATAATTAATAACCTGTGCATAATCGCTTTTATTCTGCTTCAAGTATTGGAAGGCTTTTTCAATGTTTTCCAGTGCCAGCGGATACATGTTTTTAGCCAGCATAACAAAACCTGTTATCTGGTAATAAAATTCATGCTCTTTATGCTCGAATAAGATGCTTTCAAAACGTTTAAGTAATCGTTCAATTTTTTCATAATCGCCTATTTCATATAAATAATAGAAATAGGTCTTGGTAAGAGGAGTAACCTTGTAAATATTATCATTTATCAGGTTCGGCACCTGTTCTTTGATGAATTCCAGATAGTAATTAAAATTATTAACTTTGCTTTTGGCAATCGCCAGGTTATTTATGATAGAATCATAGAATGGGTTTGTTTCCAGATTTTTAGTCAATTTCAAAGCATCGGAGAGATATTTTTCTGCAATATTAAAAAATCCCAGCTTAATATAGGCTATTCCATGATTGAGTTTACCAAGCACTTTCACTCTCTTACACCCGATCTGGGAACAGATGCTATTTGCTTTCCTGAAATAATCGAAAGCCTGGTTTGTATCTCCCTTGGTTAGAGCTACATCTCCAATATTATTATAAACCGTCGCCAATTTCCGTTTGTAATCGATTTTTTCCCAGACTTTTCTGGCAATGTCATAATTCTTATATGCCTCATCTAACATTCTTTTCCTGTTATAGAGAAAAGCTAAATAATTGTGGAGTGTACCAAATTTAATCAGATAATTCGGGTCATTTTTCGTTTTAATCGTAGGCAGGAATTCTTCCATTAAATTAATCCCTTCATCCAATCTACCTGTGGAACCAAGATGGATACCTTTATAGGCAATAAAAAGAATTGTATCTTCATCAGTTAGTTTTAATCCTTTCAGTTTATCGATACTTTTTTTCATCTCTGAGAGTTTATTTTGGAAAAGACACGTTCTGCATAATTGAAGTAAAGTATAAATTTTTTGTTGCCTGGTATGAGATAATTTATAAGCTGTTTTAAACCGCTTATTGGCAAGTTGAAATTTTTCCATTACAAAGTAGAATATACCCATGATAGTATGTTTTTCAGAGATATTTGGCATTTTAAGAACATACTGTCGTAAATTATCTGGAATTCTACTGTTTGTAGCCCATTCGGATTTTTGTAAAAGTAGTTGCAGGTCACTACGAAGTTCACTTTCTTTTATTTTTGTTTTCTTAGAAAAATCCAGAACAACGATTTTGCATACTTCATCGAATGCTTCTTCCTGCTGATCCTTCTCTGCGAACAGAGCTACCTGAAGCAAACGGTATTTTCTTACGGCACCAAAATCTTTAACAAATTCAGCATGTTCTATAATACCCTGCAGGACCGAGATCTGGATTATTCTTTTATTTTGAAAATATTGAAGGATCTTTTTTGAAATGTTGTTCTTAATAATATCTGATGTTTCGCTATTAAATTTATCTCTTGATTCTTTGAAAGTCATATAATAATATTCATTTCGTTTAACCATCAACTCAGTATTGAAGCCATCTTTCAAAAGAAAGAAGAGTTCTTTTTCATCTATGTTAAGAATAAATTTTATAAGATTATTAGAAAGTGGAGTACGAATAAAAGCTAATTTCTGAAAATATTTGTAATTTTTTTTAGATAAGAAATCCAATCTCTGGATGATGGATTTTTGAACATCCCCGGGTAAAATATAATCATCAAGATCACAGTCGAAATTGAATTTATTGGAGTCCCAGATCATCTTCTTATTTGTTAAGTCAATCAGGATCTTTTCGATAAACAGGGGATTTCCGTTTGAACGTTTCCAGATAGTTTCAATAAATTCGTCGGGAGGAGTTTCCATCAGTAGTCGGGAAATATACCTTTTTGATTGTTCAAAGCTTAGAGCCTCGATATTGATCTGAACAGGATGCATTAAGCCTTCAAGTTTGCGTGGATTGATCAAGCTTAATATGATCAATATTGGTTTGCTGGTTATTTCTCCGGAAATATAATTGAGAAAATCGAAAACTTCCTTATCCAGGTATTCTCCCCGTCTAATTATATAGATCAGGGGTTTTACTTCTGACAGATGAAATATAAAATTTAAAGCAGATTGAAAATCGAGATCAAGTTCCTTCTCATCCTGAACTAATTCCATCGCATTCTCTTCAGATTCGAAGAGGTATTCCTTAAACTTCTTGGAAATACACGAAAGATCCGATGCTAATTTCTTATTACTTTTAGCAGCATGAGAAAACTCTTTGATAAGAGCATAGAATGGATCTTTTTGTTTGGGACCACATGTGTAATCGAAAATGTAGTATTTATCTGTAAGAAGATGGTAACGGAAAAGAGTAAGTACATTTCCTTTGCCCAGTCCATTACCAGCGGTTAAGGAAATTATCTTTCCATTCCCACGTGATATTATGGGGATATAATCCAATAACTGGTGAGCATGATCTTCCCGTACAAGATAGTCGCTGAACTTTATGTTATTTACAATCGACCACCTTTGAGAAAATAAGTATTTTTTTGGTTGGATCTGATTAATATAGGAGATAATGTCAGGTGCACTGTCAAATCTGTCTTCGGGATTTCTTTCCAGAAGTCTCAAGATGAGTTTTTCCAGTTTATCAGGAATTTCCGGATTCAATTCGCGAGGAAATTTAGGGAAAAGATTAAATCTATCGCCCGCCATAAGCGCAGATATTTGTTCTACTGTAAATGGCAGAGAACCAGTAGTTATCTTGTATAGAATGGCTCCCAATGAATAAAAATCGCTTTGAAGAACAGCTTTATTTCCAAGATAAATTTCGGGGGCAATAAAAGGGAGCACATTTCCAATACGCTGATTTGTTCTTTCTATATCTACTTTTGTGAATCCATAGTCCATCAGTTTCAGTAACGGTTTATTATCTTTTATTTTGTAAACAACATTATTCGGTTTAAGGTCACGATGTATAATATTCTGGCTGTGAAGAGCATTTAGTGCATAACAAATTTGAACGGTAATATCATACAACAATTCCTGGGTAGATCTCTTGAATTTAAAACCAGTAAGAGTTTTACCCTCAAAACATTCACTCAGGTAGTAAATATGTTTTCCAAAATTTCCGAAATCAGTTACATGGATCAAATTGGGATGATGTAATCTGGTGATATGATGCATATTCTCAGCGGAGAACTTCTCATATAAGCTGTCTGAATCGAGCATGTGAAACAGCTTAAGGACAAAGGTTTTATTGGTTCTGAGGTCTTTCACTTTATACACTGTAGCCCATATACCTGCCCCAAGTTCTTTCAGCACTTTATAGCGGGAGTCAATTATCATTTTGCTCTCCTTTATCTGGCAACCGATTAAAATAAGTCCAAATTCATTGTCAAGAAAGTGATACAATCAGGTTAATAATAAATAAAAAAGCGATGCGAAAATTCGCACCGCTTTCCCATAATTAAAATCAGTTACCTCATCTTTTGAACGATCTTTTGTACGATCTTCTGAAATTCCTTTGCCGGTTGAGAATCCTGAAATGATCCCAAAAAAGAATTACCGGAATCTCCAGTCTTAACGATATCCACATCGATTGGTATATTGCCCAGAATATCAAGATTGAAATCTTTAGCTGCTTTTTCTATGCCCAGTCCAGCAAAAATATTAGTCTCCTTACCACAATGCGGACACACAAAAGTGCTCATATTTTCGATGATACCAAGTACAGGAACATTCATTTTTTGTGAAAATTTGATTGTCTTTCTGGCATCGAGAAGAGCAACATCCTGCGGTGTGGATACAATTAGTGAGCCATCCACGTTTTTCAGTGTTTGCACCACACTCAAGGGTTCATCACCTGTTCCGGGAGGTGAATCTACTATCAGGTAGTCAAGTTCTGGCCACTGTATATCCTGCAAGAATTGTTTTATAGCTCCGATCTTCAGGGGACCTCTCCAGATGATCGGTTCGTCAGGATTTCCTACTAAACTGGCGATGGTGAGTGCATACAGATTTTTTATCACTTCCACCGGTTTAGGAAATTCTTCTGATTCAGATCTGGTTAAACGTCTACCTTCTATGCCCAGCATCTTGGCAATGGAAGGTCCGTGAATATCAACATCGAGGATGCCAACTTTTTTACCTTGAAGCACCAGACCGTATGCCACATTTACTGCAATAGTGCTTTTCCCAACACCGCCTTTTCCGCTGATAACAATGATCTTATGTTTGATCCTGTCGAGATTTGCCTGCAATCGTTTATCTTCAGGTTTTGGTTCATTATCTAATTTAACAGTCTCCATATATCCTCCATTTTTTTCATAAAGATAATTCAGTTTCTATTAATGCCAAACAATAATTGTTATTTATTTCGGCAAACTAATTTTTATTAATTCGGAAAGAAAATAATTGACGGATAACATCACCAAATAAAGTAAAAAATTGAAAAGTTAAAAAAGGAATGATATGAAAGCAATTATTTTAGCAGCAGGTATGGGAAAAAGATTACAAAAGGTGTCGGGCGATTCCCCCAAAAGCATGATAAAGATAGGAAGGAAATCCATTATTCATCATCAGATAGAAAGTTGCCGGAAGGTTGGAATTAAAGATTTCGTTGTGGTTGTGGGTTACAAAAAGGAACTACTTCGGTCTCACATCCTGGAAATACTGGATGAATCCAAAGTAGTTTTTGTGGAAAATCCCATTTACGATACAACAAACACACTTTATTCACTCTGGCTTACAAGAAATTATTTTAATGATGACTTCATCTATTTTAATGCAGATGTTCTTTTTGGCAGCAATCTCCTGGAAAAAATAAGTGGGAATTCCACATATTCCGAACTGCTTCTGGAAACAAAATCGTGTGCAGATGAAGAAGTAAAGATGATCATCGATGATGATAACCGCATCCTGGAAATAGGAAAAAAATTGGAAATATCCAGATGTGCCGGTGAATTTATCGGTATAGGTAAGTTCAAGCGGAATATACTTCCACAGTTTGCAAAATATTTGCAGTATGGTGTGGATATCGGACAGGAAAATAATTACTTTGAATATGCTGTAGATCTTCTGGCTAAAGATGTTATCTTGAAAGTTGTCACCACCGATGATATTCCCTGTATTGAAATAGATTTCCCCGAAGACCTGGCTAAAGCAAAGGAAATTTTCTCGTTATAAACAGGCATATTTTAAAATGAAAAAACTTCTACTGGTAGGCATTAATGCCCGTTACACTCACTCTAACCTGGCTATCAGGTATCTCCGGAATTACGTGATCGCTCTTTCATACCAGATCGATTTGGAAGAATTCACCATAAATCAACCGCTATTGGATATAATTTCCAAAATACACAACCAGCAGCCTGAGATAATAGCATTTTCAGTTTATATATGGAATTCGGAAATGACCCGGAAATTACTGCTGGAAGTTCATAAATTGCTTCCTGCATGCAAGATCATACTGGGTGGACCGGAAGTAAGTTATAATCCGAAAAAGTGGCTTGAGGAATTACCTTTCCTCAATTTTATTATATGTGGTGCAGGTGAAGCCGGATTACAGTATCTTTTGGAAAAAAAATTATCAGTAAAAGAACAGATCATAAAAATTCAAAATCCAGCCTTCAACGAAATACAATTTCCCTATACAGATGGTGATTTCCCGGAACTTAAGGATAAGTACATCTATTATGAAGCAAGCCGTGGCTGCCCCTTTAAATGCAGTTATTGCCTTTCTTCCAGGTTAGATCAGAAATTAGAATTGAGGGAATTTAACAAAGTTAAAGAAGAACTTAAATTCTTGCTCAATAAGAAACCTAAGATCATTAAATTCGTGGATAGAACGTTCAATGCAAATGGAAAATTTGCTCGAAAGATCTGGCAATATCTGATTGAAATTAATCCGGATACAAAATTCCACTTCGAGATTTATCCTTTGCTTCTGGAAGAAGAAGATTTTAAGTTACTGGAGAAATGCCCTGCAGATCTTTTCCAGTTTGAAACAGGAATTCAATCTACGAACCAAGCTACCCTGAAAGCCATTCACCGCCCGGATAACTGGAACAAAACAAAAAAGAAAATACAAAGACTGGCAGCAATGGAAAATATCCACATCCATGTAGATCTGATAGCTGGTCTGCCTTACGATGCATTCAATGATATAAAACACTCCTTTAATGAAATATATTCTTTAAAGGCAGATCATTCCCAGCTTGGTTTTTTAAAAATTCTGCCGGGAACGGAAATTGCCGAAAAAACAGACGAATACAGCATTGAATGCTTATCTTATGCTCCTTACCAGATTCTCAAAACAAAGTGGCTTAGTTTTGCAGAATTAAATAAACTCCAGCAGATAGAATCTTGTCTCAATACATTCTATAATTCCGATAATTTCAAACTGACTCTGGAAAATCTTGTCACAGAATTTAATTCACCATTAGAGATGTTTTCCAGTTTAACAGAACAAATAAATGAGACTGGTGAAGATTTTAGAACTCGTAACTGGCAAAAAAGTGCAGCTTTGCTTTTTGAATTTATTAAGCATAAATTGAGCAAAAAACTTGAGTTCTACCAGGATTGTTTGCGCTGGGATTGGTGTTACCTGGCAAATGCGCATCAATATCCTGCTTTTTTGAATTCAACGCAATTAGCACAGGCAAAGAGAATAGGATTTGAATTCCTGAAACAGAGATCACAGCAGAATTCAATCAATTTCAAGGATTTTAATTTTACTTTTAATGATCTGAAAAAAGCAATTTTTTTTCAACCATCTTCAATTGAATTCAAAAATAGATTTCTTCCTGATAAAGAGATCTGTGTATTTATACAATTTCAGAATTATAAGAAATATATTACATTCAATATAAAATAAAAGCCACCGAAATTCGATGCATTGAAGCTATTGATAAAGAAATTTATTACTTCCTGCTATCCTTATGTTTCCCTTGTCAAGGGGAAATAGCAAGGGGTTAATACATTATAAAATATAAAGTTGTATATTATATACACCTCTAAATCTCCCCTTAACAGGGAGACTGTTCATGCTTATCAAGTTTATCCGTAAGCAAAAAGCCACCGAAAATTCGGTGGCTTTTTATATCTTTGATAGATTCTAAATTATTTCGTTAAGATCATCTTCCTGGTATATGTTTCTTTATTCGTCTGCAATTCGTAGAGGTAAATTCCCGATGCAACCTGTTTACCGGAATCATCTCTGCCATTCCACAAAACAGACTTAACGATATCTGCCGGCACATTACCTTTAAACAGAGTTTGTATCTTCTGGCCTTTTGTGTTATAGATAGTTAATATTACATTACTACTTTCTTCCAAGGCAAACTTGATCTTGGTGAAAGGATTGAACGGGTTGGGATAATTCTGTTGAAGACCATAATCATCTGGTGCCGCGGGCGTACCGGAGTTTCCACCACCGAGTGGAATTGTGAGAGAAATAGGACCGAACATTTCGGTCTCTCCACCATTGTCTACACTTTCCAGCCAGTAATAGTAGGTTGTATTTTCTACCACTCCATTTTGATCTGTATAAATATAATCGGTAGGCTCGGATGTTGTTCCCTGACCAAGGATCAAACCACTTGCATTCACTAAGATAGTTTGTCCCATATTCTGAGAGTTTCCACGGTATATATTCCAGCCTTCGTTATTGGTCTCACTCTGAGTTGTCCAATACAGGGTTGGATTACCATTAGTGAATTGAGCAGTAAAACTGGACATGGTTACAGGAAGCGGATGTTCACCACCGGTTATGGGGAAAGTTCCTAATACTGGTGCAGTGCCAGCATCTATTTTTGATGCACTTTCAACTTCTGCACCTATTGCATCACTACCCTCGGCAGAAGAGGATACATCAATAGTTATAAAATAATAACATCCAGTCTGATCAATATCTTCATCAGGAGAGAAATCAAATGTTACAGGATCATAACTTGCAGGTGAAGTTACAGTAACCAACCAAGTATCAACACTGGAATTAAAAGAATTGTCAGTGGAACGCCAAATTTTAAGGTTATCAATATCACTTGCAGTCATACTGCCGGTTGTGTTAAACTCAATATCATCAACAGCAATAGCAGTTCCAGATGTGTTTTTCACTAAGCGTAACCAGAAATAAGCATTATTTGTTGAACCCGGTGCAAAACTAACACCCGGATTATAATCCCCGCCAGTTGCTACAATTGCTTCATCAGATTCGTATTGGACACCGCCATTTTGATCAAAGGCAGCAGTATTCTGCGCAAGGTCCTGATATTCAATTTTTACTGTGTACTCACAACCATCAACCAAACTATTTCCTCCACTATTCCAAATAACTTCCGTTGCATCATCAAGTATGTCTCCACGAAGTTCAAATGATATGTCTGTACCACTTGTTTCACTAAGTACTTCAAGCACGTGTGGGGAACTGGGATCAGTTCCAGCGGATACGGTGAAGGTTATTTTAACAGTATGGTCATATGCTGTTTCGGGTTGATCATATTGGAACCAAAAGCTTTGTCCTATAGTTGAACTTGCTGCTGGTAAATCTAATGTGGGAGCTTGGGTGGAGGTGTCATCTACATAATCCATATATGTGAAATAATTAGTCGGAGCATTATTTACAGCTGTAAAAGATGCAAAATCTTTCCCAGATGTTCTTTGTTCTCCATAATAAGTTTGAAATCCATTTGGAGCTTGACATCCAAAAAATATTTGGAAAAAAGTAATAGTATTTCCTCCAGTGGGTGCAGTAGGTAAAGTAAATGTAAATGTGCCTGTTCCGCTACCACTAATATTATTCATTGATAAATTACTAACAGTAATTCCATCAGTGTAGCCTTCATAAGGTGCAGTTGACCATGTAGAACTAGAATACCAAAGAACAACAATCTCGCCAGTATTATTACCTGACCCAGTATTATTATAAATATTATTGGGATTTGCTATAACAGTGTAACTATATTCAAAAGAGACTGAGATAGTTTCCCCTGGTGAACCTTCATCATCAGAGCTTCCACCTTGTCCTCGTAAACCCATTTTGTCAAATGTGATTGTTTGAGCTATTATAATTAAAGGTATGAATATGAATATTAAAACTATTATTACTTGCGTTCTTTTATTCTCAGTTGTGTGGTCTCAAAATGTGATTGAAGGATATGTTTTTAAATCTGTAAATAATGAGCCCATACACAAAGCTAATGTTATTTTATTAGGCACTAACAATGGTG
>CBFDCX010000044.1:0-10801 GCA_965603415.1 uncultured bacterium | reverse complement strand
GCCTGTTTGATCTCGGCATAGTTGAGCAGGGTTTTGTTTACTTCCATCATTAATTCCACTTTTTCGGAAAGCGGAACACCAAAGGGATCGATTTTAAATGGTGTGCGATAAGTATCGATATAGCCACGTTCATGAGCTAATCTTAAACCATTTCCATGCTTGATGCGAGCAGATTGATTGGCAATGAAGAACGCTTTGTTTACCGTCTCATTGACAGCATCTTTAGTAAATACGTTACTGTGTGCAAAGCCCCAGGCGCCATCTTTGAACACACGGATTCCATAACCGTAAATTTCGTTGAGCGAGGTGTTCTTCAAACTCAGGTTACGCAAGTAAATCATTTCTGTACGTGTTTTCTGAATACGAATATCGGCATAATCAGCACCCAGGCTTTTTGCCGCATCCATTGCTTGTGACAGATAATCCACTAAAGACCTCCTTTTAATACAATGTGAAATTTTGAATGAGAAATGAGGAATTACCCAGATGTGTCAAGTTGAAAGGATTGAAAACCAATGGATATATGAATCAACAGGTATTTCGACTGACTGATAAACACAGACAATAGGGAACGATCTTGTCACAAATCAGGGCAAATGAAAATTTATTTAATCAATTTCTTACACTCTTCATTTCGGAAGCAACTGGTTATATGATCATTCACAAGGCCGGTTGCCTGCATATGAGAGTAAATTGTGATTGAACCCAGGAACTTGAAACCACGTTTTATCATATCTTTGCTAATGATATCTGATAATTCGGTTTTAGCTGGCGTCTGGGTCACTTCAGTCCAGTTATTTACAACAGGTTTACCACTCACAAATCCCCACAGGTAATTACAGAAACTGCCAAATTCTTGTTGGATATCCAGGAATATTTTTGCATTATTAATCGAAGCTTCTATTTTACGACGATTGCGGATAATTCCTGCATTCTGCATTAATATTTCTATTTTTTTCTCATCATATTTTGCCACTTTTTCCACATCGAAACCATCATAAGCTGCCCGGTAATTTTCTCTCTTTCTTAGAATGGTATACCAGCTTAAACCGGCTTGAGCAGATTCCAGCACCAGGAATTCAAACTGCTTTTTATCATCATAAACTGGAACGCCCCATTCTTCATCATGATAACGGATATACAGGTCATCGGCTGTTCCCCATGGGCATCGGTTCATAATAGGCTCCATTTATTTATTTCAATAACATTATCTTTTTTGAACTTTCCTGATTTCCATTTTTCAATTTAATAAAATAAATTCCAGATGAAACTTCAATACCATTATCATCAATACCATCCCAAACAACTGTATATTGTATTTCCCCTCGTCCTTCAACAGGCTCAGGATGACACAAACTTGGGGAAATATCCTTAACTTTTTGTCCTTTAAGATTATAAATTTCTAAAGTCACAAATGAGGATGTTTGTGTTACAGAAAAAGAGATAGTTGTTGTTGGATTGAACGGATTGGGGTAATTTGTTAGCTGAAGATCTGAAGGATTTAATAGCGTTTCAGCAGAAGCATCAAAGTCAGCTACTACCGAGACAGAACTGTTTCCATTGGCGGGGATATCAAGTGCTACATAGCAAACTGTAAATTCACCCGAATCATCAATTTGGGTTAAATTCCCATTACATACTAGATACTCATCCGCATCTGCCGGCATAATAAACTTCAGTTGTGCATCAGTAAAATTCAGATTTTGCGAATTCTCAATATAGCAAAACAAACTGTCAGCAAAGCCATTGTTCTCAGGCGTAAAGAGGGTGTAAAGTTCCTCTCCATCCCAGCCTGCATAAATCGTATTAGTTGGTTCAAGAATACCATCACTCACATGGATCACCCTGTAGGCACGATTTCCATCGCAGGTGCTTTCTGTAGCTAAGTTAAAGGGGGGAGATGTTATACTTCCGGAATTGGAATGGATATGACCCCAAAGAGCCATTTCAACTTCCAATTCATCAAGATCGATCTGCTCTGAGAAATCGTAGTGGTAATATAGAACTTGTGATTCGCTGCCTGCAGCAGCGGCAAGATCATTTTCAAGCCACTGTATCTGAAGATCGGTAAAACTCTCATTTCCATAAATGTTGTACATATAACTGTCATAATTCAGGTAAGCTTCCAGACCGATAAAATGAGTTGCTCCGTAATCAAAACTATAATTCTGGGTATAACAGGGATCAGCTGCAAGAGGATCCTGCAGCCGGTTCCAGCCGAAGAAATTCCACCAGTTGTGTCTTGCTGTCCCTTGCGGAGGGGGAGAGCTGTCCCAGCCGCCGATATCGTGATTTCCCGAAGTTAAAAATATCGGAACTTCCAGCTCTTCCAGCAGTTTTTGGGCTTTGGTATAAACCCGGCGATTCTCAAAATCTTCCATCTCGCCCTCATTTACTATATCGCCTGTGAATAGAACAAATTCCGGATTGATCAGGTTGATATCTTTGATCACCTCCCGTAGATCATCCACTTCGGTGGAGTCGGTCAGCGAGGCTGGATCAGGATAAAAAATATGGGTTGGAAGATGAGAATCGGTTATATGAATAAAGGAGTATTCCGTTTTTCTTTCCGGAATAAGTTGAACAGCATTTCTGGTTGTATCGGTTTCTATTCCATCAGCACTAACGACCAGATCGTAGAGCTCATAAATATCAGGAGTCGGAGCAGAAACCGTTAATTTCCATCTCTCCAGATCTAGATCATAAAAGGTGTCTGAAATATTTAATGAGACCACTTTATCGGCATGGAGCAGTTCTGCTGTCCAATTCTCGGTCATCTCCTCTGCCAGACATTCAATAATAAATTCTTCATTCGGTATCGTGATCCGGGGAATATTGTGTATCGGTCTTTGAATAACTGTGAGAGTATCACCGATAGGGATAGTCTCCAATTGCAAAACTATCTCCTCTATCGAAAAATATTCCACATTATTTTCATCAATCAAGAATTCAGAAAATTCCAGATCTCCACTACCGCTTTCCAGACCGCTGAAAGTTAATTTGAGAAGAATCTCCATATTTTCAAAAGAGAAATTCCCATTATAGGAGACAGAAATGTTCCCCGCTGTTACCTGCTCAACTTCAATTGTTCCATTTGCTGAAAGCGTTCCATTTGTTTCATAATCAACATATTCGAGCACATCAGAATTGTACTGCAATTCAAATTGATAAGATTGAGCCTGTCCCTGATTAAACAAAGTAAGATTTATGGGAATTTCAATCTCTTGCGGAGAAAAGATCATCTGCTCGGGAATAGAAATGATATAGTCTTCTGTTGTTGAAGAAATAGAATTTAAACTAATTGGATTGAGTTGAAATTCTTCCCAGAAATAGGTCATGAATCCTGAAATCGACAAGGGATAACCCACAACAATCGGGATGCCCATTTCCTGCATGTTCATAAATCCGGTACTAATCATGCATTCACTGTTGGTATCGGAAATCTCCCATTGTCCCCACTCATCATAGGTTTGAGAAATCTCTATATTTTGCACCCATACTTCTACGCTTTCATTTGACTCTTGAGCAACCTGCGATAGATAAGTTGTTCCAATCGCCGGTATGGCATTTCCGGAAGAGACTATATCACAGGAGATCAAGTTAGACAGCTCGGTGAATCCCCAATATTCATAAACTTCCGCTTCAATGATTACACTATCACCAACAGCAACGTTCTGATCATTATCATAAACATAAACTCCATTCCACTCACCTCCATTACTGGAAGTGATAAAAAATCTTCCATCGTTGAAATCAACAGCATTTACGATCCCACCTGTTGTAACTATTTGACCTTCATACGGAGATGGATATGTCCCATTTCCGGGATCTGTTGTATATTGGATATCATAGATCGAAATTCCCAATAGGAAGGAACTACATAGAAAAAATATTGTAATAATCAATTTCATAACTCACTCCGAAAACAGGATTTGTTGATTATGGTTAACATGTAAAGAAAAAAGCCAGTGTACTCTTAATACACCGGCAATAATGTATTCTATCTGCTTATTACGTCAAAATTTATACGCCACGTCGCACAAGTCCGCCATTATTTTAGGAGGACCATCTTTTTGGTTCCAACATAATTTTCTGTTTTTAGCTTGTAGAAATAGATTCCTGAAGAAACTGATTTTCCGTTATCATCTTTCCCGTTCCAAATTACAGAATGCTGACCAGCTGAGAGCTGACCAACTGAATTGCTGACAAGCTGTTTAACTTTCTGTCCCCTGACATTATAAATAAAAATCTCTGCGTCCTTTGCGTCCTCTGCGATGAGATTGAATGAGATAGTTGTTGTCGGATTGAAGGGGTTGGGAGTATTCTGATATAAATAAGTACTATTCGAACAAATTTGCTCCTCAATATGTGTATTATTTACAAAAACATACCACAATGTAGGATATTCATAATTTCCGTTGGAAACAATTGATTTTACGACGTATTCTCCATCATTTTCAAAAGTTGCATTAAACATAAAATCATAATCATCTTGGAGCACATCATCAATATACCAGAAATACTCAAGGTTATCATCATTGGAAAATACTGCGAAAGCTATTGATTCACCTTCTTCCACAAATAAAGAATCATCTTCCGGATAAATTGCATAAAGCTGAGGTGTAACAATTCTAATGCTGTCTATATCAACATCGACCAAAGGTTTATCAGGAGGATTTCCGGTAGGACCAGTGGTTGGAACTTCACTTATATCATCAACTACATCCATTCCCTGGATCACGTTTCCAAAAGCAGCATAATTCCAGTTAAGCGAGGGATAAGGAGCAACAGTGATAAAATATTGGGAACCAGCAGAATTTGGCTGCCCTGTATTCGCCATACCAATCACACCCGGTTCATTAAACAGCAGGTCTGGATGGAATTCGTCAGGAATAGTATAACCAGGTCCACCATAACCGGTTCCATCAGGACATCCATCCTGGATCATAAATTCTGCTATTACCCGGTGAAATATCAAACCATCATAAAAATTGGAATTTGTAAGATCAATAAAATTTCCAGCAGTTATTGGCACCAGGTCTTCCCTGAGCATAACCTGGAAAGAACCCATTGAAGTATGCCATTCTGCAATACTCTGTGCCCAGATGCAGTTTGTAAAAATTATTAATATTAAAAAAATCTGATAAATTTTCATAACTCCTCCTTTAGATCAAATTTCAAGTTTTAGAGAAAAGATTACTTGAGTTTTGTAAAGATTTTTTTAAAACAAGAAGCATATATTAAAATTTATAGAACCGATTTTATTTTTAATAATATTTATGCTTCGTAGTATTACGAAGGATAAAGAGGACGGGTTAACGAAGAAGTATCATCTTCCTAACTTTATGGTAATTCCCATCCAGTGCAGCGATTTGCTAGATGCCTTATTTATTTTTTAATGCTTTTCACAGCTTCAAGAATATCAACTGATACAAATAAAGAAACTGAACAGAAAATACCTTTGGCCAGGAAGTACCAGGCAATTTCATCATTCTCGAATAGACCACTGAATATTTTGTTGCCAAGTAAGAATGCATAAAGGCAAATTAGAAAAACTATTACTCCGGCTATTTTAACAATGATTTTGTGTTTTTTCATTTTTTCCTCCTTGTCCTCCGAAGCTTTTTTCTACTTTCAACTTCCATTTCTAAAGCGAAGGAGGGCTTTTTTCATTTCATTAAGATTTATCCGCCATTATTTCACAAGAATCATCTTCCTCGTCTTTTCGAAATCAGCAGTTTTTAGTTTGTAAAAGTATATTCCTGATGAAATAGATTTTCCATTGTCATCGGTTCCATTCCAAAGAACTGAATGTTCTCCTACTGGCAGTACCATGGAGATAAGTGTTTTTACAGATTGACCTTTAACATTATAGATCACCAATGTAGATGTCCCGGTATTTTCGGTATTTATTGAAAATGAGATAGTTGTTTCTGGATTGAAGGGATTGGGATAATTGCTTAACTTAAAATCAGGAATTGGGGGCAATTCAGGATCACTTCCCACAGCAAAATGAAGGTTTTCATAATAACTGAAAGTACCATCGTAATCTCCCAAAGCCAGGTCCAGGTCGCCATCATTATCCAGATCAGCTAGAGCGGGAGTGGCATTCTGTCCGCCGCTTATTCCCGCCACTGGAGTGAGATTTTCCATCCAGGTTCCTTCGTTATACATAAAAAACTGCACATCTCCCCACATGTTCCCTGTTATCACATCCTGAATATTATTCAGATCGAGATCACCCACTGTGGGAACGCAATTAGTTCCAACATCGATATTTCCAAAAAATCCTGTTACTTCTACCCAGTTCGGTACAGAAATTGTTCCCTGATTTTCAAAATAAAATAAATTTCCGCTTTCATTTCCGGCTATTATATCCAAATCGTCATCATAATCCATATCTACCAAACGCGGAGTAGACCAGCCGCCCAGAGCAACAGAAGCGAGCACTTCGGTATCGTAAAAAAAGCCAGAGCCTGTGTTGCGATGGAAATAGAAATTTCCATTCAAATCTCCCACGATTGCGTCGGGAAGCCCGTCATCATCCACATCTCCCAAAGTTATAGCCGAATAAATGGAATGATCTATGCTGGCAAAATAACTGCTGTCTTCCAACCAGGCCGGAGCAAAAGCAGTGCCTACATTCTGATAATATTTTATATCTCCCATTTGGCTGCCACACACCATATCAAGGTCGTTGTCATCGTCAAAATCATAAAAGAACGGATTGCTCGCTCCACCCACGTCTATCACGCCGCCAAACAATGTCGTATTCTCCTGCCAGAAAGGCATCGAAACTGTTCCATTATTTTCATAATAATGTAAGGGACCTGCTGTTGTTCCAAAAACTAAATCTATTGTTCCGTCTCCATTCAGATCGGTGAGGCCGGGAGAATTCCAGTATGTATCCTCTCCCATGCCGGCGAAAACAGCGGCATTTACTTCCCACAAACCACTTTGCGGAGTGCCTATATTCTGGTAGTAAACAAAGCCGTATGCATCTCTTCCAACTACGATGTCTTGATCATTGTCAGCATCCAGATCGCAGAAATGCGGATAAGCATACAATCCTACATCTCCGATTTCGATCACATCATCTTCTGAGAATTGAGCTGCTGAAACCGTTCCTGTATTCAGATAAATTTTCACTGAGCCACTTTCGCTAAATCCCACTACCAAATCCAGGTCATTATCAGCATCCACATCTGCCAGATCGGGGACAGGATTCAATCCTGCACTTAATCCGGCAAAAAAGCTGCTGACAATTTGAAACGAAGGAGAGGCAACGGTGCCGGTATTTTCAAAATAATTCAAGCCGCTAAATCCTCCTGAAATGAGATCCAGATCACCATCATTATCCAGATCGGCACACACAGCCATTTCTGCATCAAGCGAGGAAATGCCAGCAAAAATATCATCGCCTTCCGCAAAAGAAGGAGATGTTGCAGTGCCTATATTCTCTACATAAAAAGGAGCGTCATTGATACTGCCCAATATCATGTCCATATCTCCATCGCCATCCAGATCAGCAAACCGGGGTTGCGAAAAAGGCAAACTTGGCACTCCACTGGAATTGAAGATCGCATCATTCTGCTGCCAGGGCTGTGCTGCCAATGCGCTGGAAATAAAGAATCCTGCCAAAAGACTTAGTCTAATAATAATTTTCATTTCACGTCCTTGTTTTTTATTAAGCATTTTTACCAAATTGCAGTTTAAAATGCAAGAAATTTAATAAATTGTTTTAAACTTTAGAAATTGATTATGCAAAAGATCAGTTTCTCTGAGCTTTTGGATTTATTATAACTATTTAATTAAGATCATTTTTTTGGTTTGTTCATGGTTATATGTTTTCATTTTATAGAAATATATCCCACTTGAAACTGATTTGTTGTTGTCATCTTTGCCATTCCAAATAACTGTATGGTTTCCAGATTCAAGCGTTTCATCCACCAGAGTTTTCACTTTTTGTCCTTTGATGTTGTAGATATTGAGTGAGACCTTTGAATTTACTTTGAGAGAATAATTTATTGTAGTGGTTGGATTGAATGGATTGGGGTAATTCTGATAAAGTTTAGAAACCTTAGGAATTAAATTCTCATTTGTACCTACAACACTCTGATTTTCATAAGCACCCATATCAATTCTTCCACCATAAATTCGAGGATTTCCTACCAGATCAAATTCAGGTAGATTCAATCCAGTTGTATCTAGAACTCCCGCATTAACACAGGGAGATAGATCCTGCAGCATTAAGGGATTCCAACCTGTCGCAACAAATAACGGATCTTCATCAATGTTGCCTTCCAGCCAATTAACCGTTCCGTTATTGTTCGTTACAATTCCAGCTTCTCCACCTTGAATATTTGAATATGAAATTGAGATATTATTGGATTCACCATCTATATCAAAATAGATCTCCGGTAAATGAAGCCATGAAATGCAATCTATCAATTCAGGATTTGAATTCTCCATACAGTAAATTCCACTGCCTTCATTAGCGGTATTATCAGATATTGTTACATTTACCAAGCTTGGACTGGCATCATAACAAGAAATTCCACCACCCATTGCTATAGCGGAATTAAAAGTGATTAAAGCATTAATTAAAACAGGATTGGAACTAAGACTGCAGTTGATCCCACCACCAATATAAGCAGAATTATGTGTTATAATTACATTCTCTAAATGTGGACTGGAATCAAGCATACAAAGGATTCCCCCACCGACATCACCGGAATTATAGGAGATAGTAACATCTTCAAAACTTGGAGAGGAATTAGATATACAACATATTCCTCCACCCCAACCTTCTGCATTCGAAACTATGTTATCAGATATTGTAACATTCACAAAACTTGGATCGGAATAGTCCGTGCATAATACTCCTCCACCAATTTCAACTGCCGTATTTTCTGAAATTACAGTATTTTCTATAATTGGATCTGATCCTTCACAATAAATTCCACCACCTGCATCAGAATCATTATCTGATATTGTAACATCATCTAAACTCGGGTTTGATCCATGGCAATAAAACCCGCCACCGCCTGCAATAGCAGAGTTATCTGTAATTATTATACTCTGAAAAGTCGGGTTAGAATCTTCACAATAGATGCCGCCCCCATAAAGAGAAGTATTATTATAAATTGTTACATTCTCTAAAGATGGAGTCGCATCATTGATGTATATTCCACCTCCTTCATCTGCAGCAGTATTCCCTGTTAATGTTACATTTTGTAAATTCAAATTAGAATTTGCAGCGCAGAGGATTCCTCCACCATCTGAGTTAACAGAATTATTATTTATAATTACATTATCTAAATTAGCTGAGCAATTTTCGAGACAAAAGATTCCACCACCATTATGAGAAGTGTTATTTGAAATTGTTACATTTTCTAAGCTTGGGCTACAATAATTGTAACAATAAATTCCACCTCCACTACTTCCAGCAGAATTATTAGTGATAGTTACATTTTCTAAGCTCGGACTGGCATATGCTCCACAGATAATACCACCACCATTGTATTCAGCATAATTTTCTGTTATGATTAAGTTTTCAAGACGTGGGTAGGAAGCATAAACACAACCAATTCCTCCACCACTACCATTCGTGATCGTGAATCCACATAATAGTGCAGTTTGAGTTTCTCCATTTTCAAATTCTACAACACCACCATTTTGATTGCCATCAATAATCGTCTGGGAAATATAAGTAGTATCTTGTGTTGTTAAGAATAATGAAGCAATTGTAATGTTTTTCCCATTGTAGCTGATATTTTCTACATACGTTCCTGGCTGCACAAGTAATGTATCACCATTAACTGCTACATTGATCCCAACTTGTATTGTTGGTTGATCACCTGGGATATTGATGATAGTTGAGTATAAACAAGTAGAAACTACAAATAACATACAAAATAACATTTTCTTTTTCATTATCTCCCCCTACTAATAAATTTATTGTTTTGTTAGAGAGTGAATTCAATAATTTGATTCTCTGATTTTATCATAATTATCAAAAACACACTAAAAATGCGTTCCAACGCGGGAGCATAGAAACGAGATAGAGATTAATGTTATGCAAAACTAAATCCCAATTCCAAAATGAAATCCCCAAAAGGGTTTTATGTTTTCGCTTGTAATTGGTGAATAATAACCAGCACTTACATTCAATAAAAATGATAAACAGATCTTCATCTCTGCTCCGGCAAAGGTTGTATTGGAACTCGTTGAAAGAGGATTTCCCCAAGTACGAAGTAGAACTCCGCGCAATTCGCTGATTAGACCAAAGTCTCTAAGAGATGCCGGAGAATATATTCCTTGATAGCCAATTGCAAAGCGTCCTCCGGAAATACCAGGACTGAGTGTGATGCTGAGATTGTTCAGCCATGTTTTATCGTTTCGGTCCTTTTCGAACATGTGCACGTACCGTGATGTTATAGACCAGCGATCAGGAGTTCCCCACTCGATAGACGATAGAGTTAAAATCACATCCTGGTCACTCAAATGATGCATTATCCACGAATTTCGGGAATCTTTTTTCTCTACCGGTTTCTCGGATTCCTGACTAAAAATCGTATTAGCGCAAAGCAGCAAAAGAAAAAGAATTACAATTAATCTTTTCATTTTAAAACATCCTATTCAAATAAACGTATTCCGCTACTTCTTCATAAGTGTTTTTGGGTTCCTGCCCCGCGCCTTTCGAGTCTCCAGCACAGCAAGTACAACAGGATCGGTAGCCATAAAGCTAGAAATATCGGATTCAGGACGCCTTTGGAACTGAAACCGCCTGAAACATTTC
>CBFDCX010000043.1:0-10885 GCA_965603415.1 uncultured bacterium | reverse complement strand
AATCTAAGATAGATACATCTCCCTGGGTTACAGCACCCGGACAATGGGAAGAAGGCGCTTTGCGCTGGTGTTTCTATGATTGTAATGTACTGGGAGATCCAGCCCTTTCCATCTGGACGGATGAACCGATCGAAATAGATATAACTCATAGTTCTGTAATTCTCCTGGGAACATCTACTTATTCTGTGTATGTAGAAAGTGGGGGAAGTCCGGTTGAAGAAATGCAATGCACATTAATGCAAGATGGAGAGCTGATAGGAACTGAAGTCACTGACATAGCAGGAAATGCGGAAATAATGTTCGATGCTGTTTCTGTTGCACCCGGTGACGCCGAACTGATCATCAGCGGTTATAATCGTCCTCCCGTTATTTATCCGATCCAGGTAATTCCATCAGGATATTTTGTGATCATTTCTGATTATACTGTTATTTCCGGAAATGATGATGTAATAGAATTTGGAGAGAATGCTGTTTTAAGTCTTACCCTGGAAGAAGTTGGCGGAGTTGGTGATATTCATAATGCTGTGGTAGTTATATCTTCCGAAGATAATTATATTACAATTAATGATAGCACGGAAAATGCGGGAACAATACCAAGTGGTGGTACGGTTGATCTGATCGATGCTTTCGATTTTGATGTGGATAATGAAATTCCTGACGAGCATACTATTACAATGTTAGTTACCATTACTGCTGATGAAGGGGAATGGGAACAGGACATTAATTTTATAGGATATGCTCCTATCATTACTCTGGAAAATGTGATCGTACAGGATGATGAAAATGGTGTTCTCGATCCGGGAGAAGCAGCTGACCTTATTATAGAACTTAATAATGCTGGTGGGGCAGATGCATATAATTTAATTCCCAGTATATCATCAACCGATCCGTTCATTTCTATCACAATGTTACCTCTGATAATTGATTCATTAAATGCAAATTCAAGTGGAAGTTATGCAGTTTGCAGTGTAGTTGTTTCAGATGAAGTTCCTCTTGGTCATATAATAGATTTTATTTTTGAACTGATTGCAGATAACGATTACTTTATCACCGATAGCTTTTCTTTGGTCGTGGGACTTTGTATCGAAGATTTTGAAACAGGAGATTTTTCTGGTTATAACTGGGAATTTGCAGGTGCTGCAGATTGGCTAATAGATACAAACTCCTATGAAGGAATTTACTGTGCAAAATCCGGTAATATTGGAAATAGCAGCCATTCAACATTAATAATTGAACTCGATGTTACAGCAGTTGGTGAGATAAGTTTTTGGAAGAAAGTATCCACTGAAATCAATTATGATTATCTCAGATTCTTTATCGATGGTGATCTGCAGGAAGAATGGTCCGGGGAAGTGGACTGGAGCGAAGAAATATTTGCAGTGAATTCCGGGGAACATATTTTCACCTGGACTTATTACAAAGATCAGGGTGTTTCCACCGGTGACGACTGCGCCTGGATTGACTATATCATATTCCCATCCATAGTTTTGAACGTATCCAGCGAAGAAAACATCCTACCTGCTGTTACAACGCTTTTTGGAAATTATCCAAATCCGTTTAATCCATCCACAACGATTTCATTTTCCACCGCAGAGGACGCTGAGAACGCAGAGATTGTAATCTATAATATCAAAGGTCAGAAAGTGAAACAACTTCTCAGCAGTTCAGTAGGTCAGCTTTCAGCAGGACAGCATTCTATTGTATGGGATGGTAGAGACTCTGACGGTAAACGAGTCAGTTCAGGGATATATTTCTATAAATTGCAGGTTGGTGGTTTTGAGAAAGTTAAGAAAATGATCCTGCTTAAGTAATCTTAAATATAAACTTCGGAAGGTTTATTCCAGATCTTTAGATGTGAGGATCTTCCTGTTTTCATTCAGCCAGGAATGTTTTACTTCACCCACATAGATCGTATGATCACCACTTCTTACCTGAGTTGTAATTTCGCATTCAAAATTGGCAACAGCATCTTTTAAAACAGGAAGCTGAGCTAATTTTCCTTTGAACCATTGCAGACCTGTAACTTCCAGTTTATCAATATCACGCCCTGATTTTGTACCGCAAAGCAATGTTTCTTTTGCCAGTTCTATGGAGGGAAAGCATAAATTGAAAAACCTGTATTTCTGCAAACATTCATAAGAGAAACGGCTGTGTCCGATAGAAATAGCGAACATCGGAGGTTTTAGTGATGTTCTCATGAACCATTCGAGTGTGATAAGATTGAATTTGTCTTCGCCGCATTTTACCACAGCTATAGCCACTTTGGCAGGATGTTTCACGAATTTAACTGCTTCCTGAAAAGTTGATTTTTTTAATGTCTTTATTTCTTTCATTGTTTGAAAACAAATTTTAATCTTGTTTTGTCAAATTATAACTTATACTATGCATCCCTGAAAACATTATAAAAAATCATTGTGTTATTATTCTGAAGAACAGTAAAAAGAGTTTCCAGTAAGAGATTTGCAAGTATTGATCTTCATTTCTTTTGTATCGACAAAATAAACGAAGCAAAGAAAAACTCCCGACGAATATAAATTACTAAAATTGGCAAACACCGCTAAAAAATCTTAACTCGTTATTTTCTTAGTAGAATCTATGAAAGGAATTAGAAAATCACTCAAACAGAAGATTTTTTTAACGCAATTTATATTATGCCGGTTTAAGAAAAAGAATGCACTTCAAGTTCAAATGATTTTCTATTCATTCCCGATGAAAAATATTATTGACTTTGAAAGTGCTCATTTTAATTTGCCAGAGAGAAATTTATGGGAGCTGATTATGAAACGTTTTGTGATTTTGTTTGTAATTCTGGGTTTGTTCATTCTGAGTTGTAATAAAAAGGAAACTCTTTCTGATGATATTACGGAAGTTGTCTTTTGGCAGGCAATGGGTGGTCCGCTTGGTGATGCTCTTGAAATACTGGTAACTGAATTCAATGAAACACATCCGAATATTCATATAACCTCGATTAATATGGGAAATTACACAGCACTGTCTCAGAAGCTTATGGCTTCCATTCAAACTGGGAATCAACCACATGTAGCACAAGCTTACGAAGCCTGGATAGCAAACATGATGGAAGGTGATGTGCTTGTTCCCATGCAGGAATTTATAGATGAAGACCCGGAATTTGGTGAAGATGAATTCGATGATATTTATCCTGTATTTATCAAAAGCAATACGATAGATGGGAAGCTGGTTTCGTTCCCTTTCAATAAAAGCGTAAGGGTGCAGTATTACAACAAAGACATTCTTTTCCAGAATGATTATGATCCCAATAAACCGCCAAAAACCTGGGATAATTTCCGCGAATATTGTATTAACCTTACCAAAGATCTGGATGGAGACGGCAGGATAGATCAGTATGGTACAACCATGAAGATCAGTGCCTGGCAATTTGAAAACCTGCTGCTGCAAGCTGGCGGGGAAATAATGAATACTGATAATACAAAACCGATGTTTAACAGCAAAGCTGGTGTTGAGGCTCTGGAGTTTTTATCTAATATTTTAAATGTCGATAAAACCGGATATCTTTCTCCAGGTTACGAAGGACAGAAGGATTTCACTGCCAGGAAGTGTGCTTTCTACGAAGACTCAAGTGTTTCACTGGCTTATATGCTTCAAACAGGTATCGATTTTAACCTGGGTGTTTCTGCCATTCCTATTAAAGAAACAAAAAGAAATATCATCAGCGGCACAAATGTAGTTATATTTAAAAACGAGGACAAAAAGAAGGAACAGGCAGCCTGGGAATTTGTGAAGTGGTTCACAGATACAGCGCAAACTGCACGATGGAGCGAATTAACATATTACATGCCTGTTCGAAAAAGCGCTTTCCAGGAAGATGTTCTCAAAGAAAGATTGAAATCTAATCCGGAGATCGCTTCAGTTTACGACCAGTTGAATTATGCTACTTTTGAACCGCAGATAAGCGAATGGTTTGAAACCAGGAAGTATATTGAGGAGCATGTTATCGAAAAAGTGATCAGGGAAATACTGACTCCCAAAGAAGCGCTTGATAATGCTGCGAAGATGATCAGCAAAAAAATTGCAGAAAGAGAAAATTAGAGGATAAAATGAAAATAAAGTTTCCTGATAATTCAATAAAAGAATATCCTGCCGGCAGCAGTCCGCTTGAAATAGCAGAAAGCATTAGTCCGGGATTAGCCAGGCAGGTAATAACTGCTAAGATAGATAATAAACTTGTAGATCTGAACTATAAAATAATGGAAGATGTATCCATTGAGCTTTATAAATTCGATAGTGAAATAGGAAAAGAAGTTTAATGGCACAGCACAGCCCACCTTATGGCTCAGGCTGTAAAAGAGCTTTTTCCCGATGTAAAAGTTGCGATAGGTCCTGCCATCGAAGCAGGTTTCTATTACGACTTTGATAAAGAAATTCCTTTCACCGATGATGACATGGAAAAGATCGAAGCAAAGATGAAAGAGCTTTCCAAGCAGAACCTGGAATATGAAAGGAGAGAACTTTCCAAAGAAGATGCTGTAAAACTTTTTTCCGAAATAAAAGAAGATTACAAAGTTGAACTTTTAGAAGAAATACCGGAAGGTGAGATCATTTCTTTGTATACTCAGGGAAATTTCACTGACCTCTGCCGCGGACCACATATCATAAACACCGGCAAAATAAAGTCGATCAAACTACTGAAAACATCCGGAGCATACTGGCGTGGAGATGAAAAGAACAAGATGCTGCAGAGAATTTACGGCATCAGCTTTCCTTCCAACAAAGAACTGAATAAGTATCTTCACGATCTGGAAGAAGCAAAGAAAAGAGATCACCGTAAGCTTGGAAAGGAATTGGATCTATATTCAATTTCAGATGATATTGGAGCAGGACTTGTTCTGTGGCATCCGAATGGTGCCATTATGCGTTCGGTAATTGAGCAGTATTGGCTTGAGCGTCATTTCCAAGCGGGATACAAAGTTGTGAATTCTCCTCATATTGGTAAAGGTGAAATTTGGGAAACCAGCGGACACCTGGAATTTTATAAGGAAAGCATGTACAGTCCTATCATGGTTGATGAGCAGGAATATTATCTTAAACCGATGAACTGTCCATTTCATATTGCTATCTATCAATCCCGAAAGCGAAGTTATCGTGAACTTCCCATTATGTATGCAGAAATGGGTACGGTTTATCGTTACGAAAAATCCGGTGCATTGCACGGCTTAATGCGCGTGCGGGGATTCACCCAGGATGATGCACATATCATCTGTACACCCGAACAGTTAGAAGATGAGATCGATAAGGTTCTCGTTTTCTCTCTGGATATTTTAAGAGCGTTCGGTTTCAGGGATTTCAAGATATATCTGGCAACTATGCCCGAAAAAGCTGTGGGAGACAAAGAAGACTGGGAAAAAGCAGCAATATCTTTGCAGAAAGCGCTGGATAATCATAACATTGAATATGAACTTGATGAAGGCGGTGGAGCTTTTTACGGACCGAAAATAGATATCAAGATAAAAGATGCTTTGAACAGGTTATGGCAGTGTTCAACTATCCAGTTTGATTTCAATTTACCGGAAAGATTTAACATGGAATATATAGCCGAAGATAATCAGCCGCACCGTCCGTTCATGGTACATAGAGCTTTGCTGGGTTCATTGGAAAGGTTCTTTGGAACACTCATCGAATATCATGCAGGCAATTTTCCGCTCTGGCTGTGTCCTGTGCAGGTTCGCGTTATTCCCATTTCCGAACATTACGAAGAATACGCAGAAAAAGTGAATAAAGAACTTATAGAAAATGGCATCCGCTCTGAAGTTGATCATAAGAACGAAAAGATCGGGTATAAAATACGTGAAGCGGAAATGATGAAAATTCCGTATATGTTCATTGTAGGAGCAAAAGAAAGGGATTCAGACACAATTTCCGTGCGGCGTCATGGTGAAGGTGATCTTGGCAGTAAGCAAATCGATGATATCATAAAGGATATTCAGAAAGAAATTGAAGCAAAGGAATAATGTAGTGACAGCTCATCGAGCTGTCAGAGAAGAAAGCAGAATAATGTTCTGCCACGACTGTTGAGAAATTGGGAGTTACAATGAACATAATTGAATTTGTAAAAAAAGAACTGAACCTGGAAGCAGAAGCAATAAAAAAGGTTGCAGAACGAATAGATAAAAATGCAGAGAAAGCTGTGGATATTCTCTTCAACTGTCAGGGTAAGGTTATAGTAACCGGAATGGGGAAGACGGGCATTATTGCCAGAAAGATAGCTGCAACTTTTTCAAGTACAGGCACGACTGCCATTTTCCTGCATGCTGCAGAAGGAATTCATGGTGATCTGGGAATTTTACAAAAAGATGATGTAGTAATTGCTGTCTCAAAAAGTGGAAATACACCGGAACTCGTTTCCATTATTCCATATATTAAATTCAATAAGATCCCGTTAATTGCCATAACCGGAAATATAAATTCGAAACTGGCAAAAAATTCCGATGTTGTAATTGATTGCTTTGTTCCAAAAGAGTATGAACCTTTTGGACTGGTTCCTACCGCCAGTACCACAGTTGCCCTTGCTCTGGGAGATGCAATTGCTGTTGCGCTTCTAAAAAAGAAAGATTTTAAGGAATCCGATTTTGCCATATTTCACCCTGGTGGTACCATTGGAAAGAAACTTATCTATAAAGTTAAAGATTTGATGCATATGGAAAAAGCTAATCCACTTGTGCAGAATAATATTAAAATGGATAAAGTGATCCTGGAAATGACCTCCAAAGGGCTGGGCTGCACGAATGTTGTGGATGAAAATGGAAAACTGGTTGGCATCGTTACAGATGGTGATCTGCGAAGAATATTGACAAAAGGAATTACAGACCTGAATGTTGCTGTTATGGAAGTGATGACCGCAGATCCAAAGTCGGTTCATCCCGAAACTCTTGCTGTAGACGCTTTAAATCTGATGGAAGAAAATAAGATCACTATGCTGCCAGTGGTTGATGAAGAAAACATTCCTGTTGGTATGCTGCATATGCATGACCTGATAGATGCTGGTGTGGTGGGGTAATATTGAAAGCAGGGGTGAAATTCCTGCTTTTTTTATTTGACAGTATTTGGCAGTTTTGCCAAATAGGCAATGAGTGAGGTGATGATGGAAAATAAAATCGATGCTAAATACCAGGAAATGGCGAAGATAAGCAAAGCTTTGGCACATCCCACACGGATGTTCATAATTGATAAATTGAATGAAAAAGAACACTGTGTGTGCGAACTCACGGAAATGGTAGGAGCGGATATTTCAACCGTATCCAAACATTTATCTGTTCTGAAGAATGCCGGAATAATCTCAGCAGAGAAGCGTTCCAACATGGTTTATTACAACCTGCAGTGCAGTTGTGTTCTCAATATTTTCAGTTGTGTCTTGAATGTAATCCAAACGAATATTAATTTTGCAAGAGCAACTATCGAATAAAATGAGGTATTTATATGAAATGGAAAAATGAATGGAAAGTTTTGCTGTTAATGATAGGTGTATTTCTGCTTTCTTTCTTTTTACCTGTAAACTCGATAAGGTTCAAAAATGCAATAATGGAAGCTTTGCACATGCTCAAAGAGTATGCACAACTTCATGTGATATTGTGTTTACTTCCAGCGCTTTTCATTGCAGGTGCAATAAGTGTATTCATCAGTCAGGCAGCAGTGATCAAATACCTGGGAGCAAGCGCTAAAAAAGTATTGGCATACGCAGTTGCATCTGTTTCGGGTGCGATTCTGGCAGTATGTTCATGCACAATTTTGCCGTTATTCAGCGGGATTTATAAAAGGGGAGCAGGTCTTGGTCCGGCAACTGCTTTTTTGTATTCGGGTCCTGCCATCAATATTCTAGCAATAATTTTAACTGCACGAGTTCTTGGAGTTGAACTTGGTGTTGCGCGGGCTGTTGGAGCGATTGTGTTCAGTGTTATCATCGGTCTGATAATGGCGTTTATTTTCCGCAAAGAAGAAAAGGAAAAAGTGAAGCAACAATTAATAATGCCCGAACCGGAAGTTTCACGACCGCTCTGGCAAGAAGTTATTCATTTCGGTATTATGGTTCTTATCCTGATCTTTGCAAACTGGAGCAAACCCTCAATCGATGCTGGATTATGGGCTGCAATTTATAACGCAAAATGGATCATTACTGCAATTCTGGGAATTACCTTTGGTGTGGTTCTAAATCGTATTTTTGGAATGAAATTGTGGAAAATATTGATTATAGCAATTGCTGTTATTTCAGCTCATATTATTTTCAAAGGGAACCCGATGATAACATTTGTAACCGGAATTATCGGGCTTTCATATTTCACCAGCACATCAAATGGTGAGATGGGAGACTGGTTTTCTGCAACCTGGGGATTTGCCAAACAGATATTGCCTTTATTGTTCATAGGAGTTCTGGTTGCAGGTTCATTTCTGGGAAGACCCGGTCATGAAGGATTGATTCCATCAAGTTGGATAGTTACATTGGTCGGTGGAAATTCGATCTGGGCAAATTTCTTTGCTTCTATCAGCGGTGCTTTCATGTATTTTGCCACGCTTACGGAAGTTCCTATTCTGCAAGGTTTGATCGGAAACGGTATGGGAAAGGGTCCGGCTCTTGCGCTCCTGCTGGCAGGTCCTGCCTTATCCCTTCCTAATATGCTGGTTATCCGCAGCGTGATGGGAACAAAAAAGACAGTTGTTTTTGTTTCGATAGTTGTGATCATGGCAACGCTGTCCGGCATAATTTTTGGAACTTTTTTTGTTAAATAAATGGAGATTTGAAGAATGAAAAAGAATTTGAACAAATTGATTATTGTGAGCGTTCTCATTATTACAATTGTGTTCGTAATTGTCCTGAAGAGCAAAACAGAGAAAAGCGATGTAATTGAAGATAACGAGGTGGTCGTTGATTCAATCGAAACTTTCCAACAAAAGCCTGATGAAACATTTAAAGATGAAACAAAAAAAATGCAAGAACCGGAAGAAGTAGTTCCAAAATATGCTGAAAAACAGGACATTCCTGAAACCCAAAAACAGAAAAAAGCTGAAAAAGATGTTCTGGCTTTGGTAAATAATTCGCAGATAACCGAATTATATTTTAATGAAAGATATAATTCACTTTCAGAGCAATACAGGGATATGTTCAAGAATGATAAAGAAGGCTTTCTTGATCAAATGATCATAAAAGAACTTCTATTTTTGAAAGCAAAAGAAAAAGGATATGATGTAGATATTGCCGAAAGCGATGAAGAAAAACTTAAAGACAAAGCTATAGAAAAATTGATTATGTTTATTTCCAGCGAAATAGAAATAACAGATGAAAAAATGAAAAATTTTTATCATGAACATGAAAGTGACATGAAAGGAGCAGGCTTTGAACAGGTGAAAAGCGACATCAGGAATTATCTTGTTCAGCAAAAACAAAGCGAGGTCATGGATAAATATATTGAAGAACTGAAAAACAGTGTTGAAATAGTATTGAACGAAGAATGGTTAAAGATTCAGCAGGAATCCAAACCGAAAAATCCCCTCACCGAAGCTTTTAAAAACGGAAAACCGACAGTGCTCGATCTGGGTGCAGGAACCTGCATTCCCTGTAAAATGATGAAACCGATCTTTGAAGAATTGGAAAAAGAATACGAAGGAAAGGCAAATATCCTGTTACTTGAAATTTCCGACCATAGGGACATTGCAAATAAATATAAGGTAAGAGTAATACCAACCCAGATCTTCTTTGATAAGAACGGTAACCAGTACTGGCGGCACGAAGGATTCCTTTCCAAAGAAGAGATCATAAAAAAGATAAATGAATCAGGAGCATAATAGATGATAAACTCATTATTTACCTGGTTGTCAGGAGCAATTGAAGGCTCTCCTTTAATTGCACTTTTGGCGGCATTTATCTGGGGAATTTTGAGCATAATCTTAAGCCCCTGTCATCTGGCAAGCATACCCCTGATAGTCGGATTCATCGATGAACAGGGAAGAATATCTACAAAAAGGGCATTCTATATTGCCGGCCTGTTTTCAATCGGTATTCTGATAACGATTGGAATAATCGGAATAATTACTGCATTGATGGGACGAATGCTGGGAGACATTGGAAGTTTCGGAAATTATTTTGTTGCTGTCATTTTCTTTGTTATCGGTCTTCACCTTCTGGATGTTATTCCATTTCCTTTTTTGGGGAAATCCAATCAACCGGCAATCAAGAAAAAGGGACTTCTGGCAGCATTCATACTGGGATTGTTCTTTGGAATTGTTCTGGGACCCTGCACTTTTGCTTATATGGCGCCAGTGTTGACCGTTGCTTTCAGAGTTGCAGCAACTCAATTCTTATTTGGAATTATTTTGATATTAGTTTATGGGCTGGGTCACTGTTCTGTGATAGTTCTGGCAGGAACATTCACGGAAATTGTGCAGCATTATCTTAATTGGAATGAAAGATCGAAAGGTGCATTGATACTGAAAAAAATATGCGGCGTTCTGGTAATTCTCGGTGGAATTTATTTATTGTGGAGCGCATAAAAAAATCAGGAGAATATGATGATTATTAAAATTTTAGGGGCAGGGTGTCCTAAATGCAAAAAATTGGAAGAAAATGTAAGGCTGGCGACCAGTCAGTTAAGTGGAGATTTCTCGATTGAGAAAGTTACGGATCTGAATCAGATCATGAATTATGGTGTGATGCTCACTCCCGCATTGGTGATCGATGAAGAAGTTATATCTGTCGGAAAAGTGTTATCACCGGATGATATAAAAAAATTAATTGAAAAATAGATCAGGAGGAAAATATGAGAATGTTAGCTGAATTTTTCCCGGAATTCGCAGAAATGCTGGGTAAGATGGATGAGCTTTACAAAGAGAAAAGAACGATCGATGAAAAAACATACCAATT
>CBFDCX010000042.1:0-11050 GCA_965603415.1 uncultured bacterium | reverse complement strand
AAATGTGAGTTATGTATCTAGCAAAGAAATCGAGGAAAATGGTTTGAAAGGCTACAAGGCTGTTTATGCTTTTGATGATATCATAAAACTAACTCTGGAGACAAACCTGGCAGCTAAAGCTATGCAGGGCACAGGGATGCCAGCGGAGAAAGAATATTTTATTTTTGATTTTAATAAAGGAAAAACTTCACAACTAACCATTATTTTACCACCAGTAAAAGAAGAACCGGAAGGTGAAGAATATATGGAAGAAACAAGTGATCCCCTCAGCGAGGAAGATCAACAACAAGCGATTGAGATGGTGAAAGCTATGTATAAAGGCATGAAGCTGTCGTTCAATATCAAATTTGATGGTAAAATTTCCAATTCTAATGCTACGTATGTAGATGGAAATGTAGTTACGATTTCTGAAATGGATTTTGATGAAATGATGACCAATGATGAATACTTGAAGATATTTTCATCCAGCGATAATGTAAGCGAAAAAGAAATGAAAGATAAAATGCAGAATGCTCCCGGCTTTAAAAATGAAATGAACGAAAAAGTTACGGTGGAGTTTAAATAGGAATTCAATATTTTAACTCGTTCCCATGCTCTGCGTGGGAACGCTTTTGAATGCAAAGCTTGGCTTTATCAAACATAGGCACTAACTACGTAGGGATAGGACATCGTCCTGTCCGAAAATAAGGTAGAACAATGTTCTACCACTACGATAGTAATTGTGTAGGTATAGCTCACTGAGCTGTCCGGTTCCGGGGTAATTCCCGAAGTTCTCTTGGATTCTATTCCTTCTCGGCTATCAATTCTTCTCGTATTATCTCAAACCGGTTCGTCTTATTTCTCTCGATTTTGTAAACCTGTTCTAAAACATCAAAAATACTGGCACCTACTATCTTTTTGGTGATCTCCAGTTTTTCGTCTGTCCAATCAAGTGATTGAACAATATCTTTCAAATCAACTGTTCGTTCTTTTCCTTTCCTGATGCGGATAAAAAGGAGTTCTGAGAAATTCTGAAAAGAAGCAGTTTCTTTTTTAAATAACTCTGTTAATTCTGCTGGAGGAATTACAGATATTTTTTCATAAACATAATAGTTCATGGCTCGCATCGCTTTTAATGGTACAGGTTCTATGTTATTCAATTCTAATTGCGGCGGTATCACTTTAGCAATTTCAGAATATAAAAATTTAGTGTCCATTTCTTCTTTCAGGATGAAATCAAAATACTCATTACAACCCTGCACACCCAGGGGAAGAGGGGGGCCGAAACTGAGAATCGAACGTACATTGAATCCCTGTGAATAAACTATCGGCAAACCGGAAGCCCGCATTACATTGTAGATCATTCGGGCAAGATCAAGGTGCGGAACAAAACAGATTTTTCCCATTTTGCTAAAGAAAACTCGGTAATAAATATTTGGTGAATTATCGTTTACCTGTTTTCTCAATTCCACGGGTTTTGTGGGAATTTCTTTAACGTATTTTGGGAAAACTTTTTTATTGCATACACCGCAGTTTGAGCAGCTTCCGATCCTGCAATCTTCTGTTGTTGCTTCATCTTCAGATTTTTCCCATTCGGAAAGCAGGAATTCTTCTGTGATGCCGATATCGATATTCTGCCATGGAAGTTCGCTTGCAGGTGGAACAGATTTTGTATAGGATTCCAGGTCGATCCCGGTTTCAGAAGCTGCCGTTTCCCAGTTCCTGAAATTAAAGTATTCATCCCAACCATCGAATATTGCACCGTTTTTATAAGCCTGATAGATCAGTTTTCCCACTTCACGTCCACCGCGTCCTATCACGCATTCCAGCAGCGATGATTCCACATCGTGGTATTTAATCTTGATAAACTTATGTTTTCTAAATGAGTTTTTTATCCATTTAGCTTTACGGAGAAGTTCATCCTTTTTTTCCATTTCCACCCATTGGAATGGAGTAAAAGGTTTGGGTACAAATGGTGAAACTGTAATATTTATTCTCAGCTTCTTATTGGAAAGTAGTATAATGTCATTTATAAGTTTAATGATTGCTTCGATGTCTTCATCTGTCTCGAATGGTAATCCTATCATAAAATAAAATTTAATAAGCTGCCAGCCGTTTCTCAATGCTGTTTCCACACTGCGGAAGATCTCTTCCTGCGAAATGTTTTTATTAATGATATTTCTCAACTTCTGACTTCCGGCTTCCGGAGCAATAGTAAGCCCTGTTTGACGCATGGCATTCATCAATGTAGTCAGTTCATTATCTATACTGTCCACTCGCAGTGAAGGTAACGACAGGCTGGCTTTATCCAGATTTTTATAAATTTCCATCAGAAGTGGTTTGATACAACTGTAATCACTGGAAGAAAGTGAAGTAAGTGCAGCTTCATTCCAGCCGTATTTTTTTACTTCCTCCAGCAGGTTCTTTAAGATCACTTTTGAGTCTCGTTCTCTCACAGGACGATAGAACATTCCTGCAAAACAGAATCTGCAACCGCGAGAACAGCCTCGCATGATCTCTGAAACATAACGGTAATGAGTGGGCATCACCCAGGGAACAAGTTGATTATCATGTGTTTTTTCCGGATTATCAAAATCCATAAATTTACGGGCTTTTATTTTGCCCTGCTGTTGATCATACAAAACCGGAATATACACTCCCTCGATTTGACTGAGTGCTTTCAGCTTTTTTTGGTGGGAACTGTTTTTAGTTTCTTTCAGGCAGTTCTTGATTTCGATTATAGCTTCTTCACCATCTCCTATCAAAAAGCCGTCGAAGAAATCTGCCACAGACTGTGGATTGGCAGCGGAAGGTCCACCGGCAAAGATGATCGGATCGCTTTCCTGTCGCTCCGAAGAGAGAAGTGAAATCTGTGCCAGGTCAAGCATATACAATACATTCGTAAAAGTAAGTTCTGTCTGCAAGGTAAAACCAACAAAATCAAAATCCTTCATGGCTACAGCACTTTCAATTCCAAAAAGCGGGATGTTCTCTTCTTTCAAGAGTTCGGCAAAATCCGGCCAGGGAGCATAAACACGATCTGCAACGCAATCAGGTTCTTTATTTAAAATTGAGTATAATATCTTTAGTCCGAGATGTGAAAAACCAACTTCATAAACATCAGGAAAAGCCAGGCAAAAATTCACTGTTTTATCTGATGGTGATTTTGAGTAACTATTCAATTCTTGGTTAATATAACGGGCGGGTTTCAGCACCGAAACCAGCAAGTGCTGGAATTGTATTTTTTTAAAATTCATCAAAGATCTATTCGTCGAAATTAAAAGGACTTTCCTTATCTTTGAACATGAATTCATTCAGGTAATCTGTTGTATCTCTCAAAGCAGTTTCATTAAAAGCAGTTTGATCAACTTCCTTTAACTCATCACTCTTTTCCTGCAGATCAAAGGTTTGAGATTTAACAGGAGTTTCCACCTTCTTGGTCGTCTCCGTTTTTTGTTCCGTTTTCTTGAATGGAGGCCA
Source organism: uncultured bacterium (assembly GCA_965603415.1). Lineage (GTDB taxonomy): Bacteria > Cloacimonadota > Cloacimonadia > Cloacimonadales > TCS61 > JACNIV01. The sequence continues at coordinate 7,591 of CBFDCX010000042.1, read as the reverse complement.
GATTAGGACATTATTTTTATATAAATGTATAACCAGATAAGTTAGCGCAATTATGACTATTATCAACAAAAAGAATATGAAAATCTTAGGTGGAATTATCAGTTTTTTGGGTTGGATGGATTTGACATGTGGAACAAACTTGGGTTTTTGATTTATTTGCTCATCGAAAAGATGCAGTATTTTTTCTTCATCTGCACCCAGGTTACGCGCATAATTTATTATCATAGCTTTAGCATAACCCGTACCACCCAGGTTTGTAAAAACGTTGTTTTCAATATCTTCCAGCAATCGGACTTTGATCCTTATGTTTTCAGATACTTTTTCAAGGGTTATTTTTTTCTGTTCTCTCAATGATTTCAGATAAGCACCGATGCTTTCTATCAGGGTTACATTTTCCATAATTTACCTCAAATTGTTAATCAAAACCACACCCAGAGCGATACCGGCAAAATCGTATGCCAGGTCTGGCCAACTCCAGCCTGTAGATTTATTTCTCTCATCGCTGTATTCTTTGCCTGCTCCCAGCAATGCTGTAAAACTGATCGAAAAGTATAGACTTTCTTTGCTTGAATTTTCCAAAATATCCTGGCTGAAACCGTAATTCCAGTAAGTGAGAAATGCGCTTCCTGCGAAATGCATTACTCTATCTTTTCCCAGCCAACGGTTTTCTGCCTGCAGGCAGGAGAACAGTAAAAAAAATATTAGAAGTAATAAGATATTTTTCATACTTCTACAGTTCCTGAATAAACAAAGGTGACCTTGCCGATAAGAAATATATCTCCGTTCTCATATTCCACAAATACTTCACCACCAGGCAATTTCACTTTTACGGTATCGTCAAGAAGATCGTACTTAATGCCGGCATACACAGAAGCACAGGTACCACTTCCGCAGGAAAGGGTTGCTCCACTACCTCGTTCCCAGATGCTCATTTCAATAGAATTTTTCGACTTGATCTTAACAAATTCCACATTTATTCCATCAGGAAAGGATTTGTTATCTTCAATGAACGGACCAAATTTTGCTGCCAAATCAGCCGAAAGATTTTGAATAAAAGTAACGAAATGCTTATTTCCGATCTGAACCAGGTAACCGGAAAAATTCTCTATGGTAAGAGGTTCTTTGGAAATGATCTCGGGGGAGCCCAGATTGATTTTGACTTCATTGAAATTTTTATCGAGTATTAACCCAGTCCTTATACCGGAAATGGTGTCGATATTTAATGTTTTCTTATCTAATTTTTTTCCCAGGTAAGATGATACGCACATGAGAGCAGAACCACACATTTTTCCTTCGGAACCATCAGTATTAAATATTTTCATAAAAGCTTCACTGTCATCATCCTTCAGGATCAGCACGATCCCATCGGAACCAATACCAAAGTGTCTTTGAGAAAGCTTAATAGCTAATTTGGAAAAATCAATTTTTGGGATTTTAGTTTCTGTAAAATCAAAGTAAACATAATCGTTACCCTGCGTGTGCATTTTAAAGAAATCAAGCTTCATGTTCAACTCCTACTATCTCAGAAAAATACTCGGTAAAATTGTATAGACCTTTTCTTTTTGTGATCCACTCAGCAGCTTTCAAAGCACCAAGAGCCAGACCCTCACGGTTTCTTGCCGTATGTTTCAATTCGATAGTATCGGCAGCGGAATCAAATCCGATAAGATGAGTCCCGGGTATATTTCCTGCTCTTATACTGCCAAAATGGAATTCGCTCTTTTCAATTTTTCTATCCAACTTTTCAAATTGGACAGTTGTTTTATTATCTGTATTTTTCAATATAATATCCGAAAGAATTTTAGCAGTTCCGGAAGGGCTGTCTTTCTTCTTTTTGTGATGCAATTCCAAACCGAAAACTTCATAATTCTCTATCTTGTTCATCAATTTAGTAGTAGAATTCACCATTTGAAAGAACAGGTTCATACCCAAAGAAAAGTTCGAACCGTAAACCATCCCGATCTTGTTTTGTTGAACCAGTTTTTGCACAGTTTCAAGTTTGTCCAACCAGCCGGTAGTGCCCACTACCAGGTTCTTTCCAAGTTCACAGATTTTCCGGATATTTGTAAAAGCTGTATTGGGCGTTGAAAACTCGATACAAACTTCTGCACTGGAAAGTTTTTCTTCCGAGATCTCGTTTCCCAGAAGAGGATCGATAATTGAAACGACCTCGAAATTGTGTTCAGGTGCAAGCTGTTCTATCAGTTTCCCCATCTGTCCATAACCGATTATCGCAAGTTTTATCATGATACTTCCTTGTTATTTGGAATATTCACGGATGATTTCCAACATCCATTTAGCGCCGGTTTCCAGTTCTGATATTTTGATGCATTCATCCACTGTGTGTACTTTATCCATGCCCGTGCCGGCAACTGCCATCTGCAAGCCATGCTGATTGAAAATATTTACATCGCTGCCGCCGCCACCGATCTCTGTTTTGAATTCAATACCAGATCTTTCTGCTGCATCTTTGGCTAAAACAACCACTTCAACGTTTTCATTTAGACGGAAAGCCTGATATTCTTCCTGGACCTTAATTTCAACTTCAGCTTTATATTTTCCCACCTGGAATTTTTTAACTGTCTCCCGGAAAGCCTGGCACATTTCATTGGTAATTTTTTTTAGTTTATCTTCGTTATGACTGCGTGCTTCTGCTTTTATGATCACTTCATTGGGGACGATGTTGGTAGCTTTGCCACCTTTGATAATTCCAATATTACAGGTGGTTTCGCTGTCTATTCTACCCTGGGGCATGATTGAGATCGCTTCTGCAGCTACACGAATAGCATTGATTCCTTCCTCGGGTGCTGCTCCGGCATGAGATTCCTTGCCGTGAACTACAATTTTTATACTGTTCTGAGAAGGAGCACCTATACAAAGACAACCAACCTGGTGGCTATCGAGTGCATAACCTGTTTTTGATCTTATCAGGGAATAATCGAGATATTTTGCACCCAGCAGTCCAATTTCCTCAGAGATCGTAAAAAGGATTTCCACCGGAGCATGTTTTTCAGCGGATTCTTTGAGTTCTTTGATTGCCCAGATTATTTCTGCAATACCGGATTTATCGTCGGCACCCAGGATGGTGGTTCCATCGGAAGTGATAATACCATCTTTGATCCGAGGTTTAATGCCGTTTCCGGTTTTAACTGTATCCATATGTGCACAGAAAAGAATGGGAGATTTATTGATACTGCCTGGAAGGTAGGCATAAAGATTTCCCACGTTACCGCCGGTTTTCTGATGGGCTTTATCGAATAGTACTTCTGCTCCTAATTCTTTCAAGTCCTTTTCCAGTTTTTCAGCAACAGCTTTTTCGTTTTTCGATTCACTATCGATTTTTATTAAACTTAAAAAATATTCGGTTATTGTGTTATCCATTAATTATCCTTAAAAATTTTTTTTATTAAAGATGTTTTCAGAGCTTATTCTGTCAACAGGAAAAATTGATAGACAAAATTGTGATTGAAACCAATTTTGTGGAAGTGTATTAAATGCCGGAGGTTGTTGTGAAATATTTTACTTCATTTTTGTTGATGCTTGTAATAATCGGATGTTCCAGTGGGAACCTGTATGAAACAAAGGGTGTTTCCAGGAAGAAATTACATAATAAATTTGGAACCACACAAACAGAAACTCAATTAACAGAAGTAAAGAAAGGACAGATTTATTATTTTGTATGCTCCTATTACGGAAAGAAATTTCACGGCAGACAAACCGCTAATGGCGAGATCTTCGATATGTACAAGCTTTCCTGTGCCCATAAATCACTACCTTTTGGAACCCGTCTTAAAGTTATTAATGAAGATAACGGGAAATCGGTTTTAGTACGGGTTAACGACCGCGGACCTTTTATCGAAGGACGTGATCTGGATCTTTCTTATGCAGCAGCACAGGAGATCGGGCTTATTGCGCATGGCGTAAAAAAGATGCGGGTGGAAGTGCTGGGATCCGATTGATGAAAAAATACCTGGAATTCAGTAAAGACGTAAAAGAAGCTTTTAAAAATAAACAACCTGTAATTGCCTTGGAATCTACTATCATTTCGCATGGAATGCCATATCCGCAGAACCTGGAAGTTGCCGACAGATTACAAGAAATTGCCCGTGAGATGGGCGTGACTCCTGCCACCATCTGCCTGATGAGCGGAAAAATAAAAATTGGTTTGGAAAAAGCTGATCTGAAAATTCTGGCAACAGCAAATGATGTGGCAAAAGTATCTCGACGTGATATTGGCAGGATATTAGTTCAAAAAAAAGTGGGAGCCACCACAGTAGCTGCCACCATAATAGCTGCCAATTGTGCTGGAATAAAGGTTTTTGCCACAGGCGGCATTGGGGGAGTGCACAGGAATGCAGAAGATACTTTTGATATTTCCAACGATCTGATAGAACTTTCACGCTTTCCTGTTATAGTGATTTCGGCAGGTGCCAAAGCCATTTTAGATCTACCTAAAACACTAGAATATCTGGAAACAATGGGTGTACCGGTTTATGGATACCGAACAGATAAGTTCCCCGCTTTTTATTCTTCGCAAAGTAACCAGGTAGTAGATAAAATAGATACTTCCCGGCAGATAGCAGATATCTATAAAACCAATATCGAACTTGATTTGAATAACGGAATGCTGATAACTAATCCGATTCCTGAAAAGTATGAAATACCCTTTGCTGAAATGGAAGAATATATCGATCTGGCTTTGAAGAAAGCAGATGAAAACAATATCACCGGACGTGAGCTTACACCTTTTTTATTATCGGAAATTGTAAAAATAACCGAAGGGAGATCACTGCAAGCGAATATCAAACTGGTTGAGAATAACGTTCGATTAGCATGCGAGATTGCTAGGGAGTTATAAATACTTTCGAGTCGTAAGGTACGACGACTCGAGAAGAAGCTTGACCTCGTTTCCAAAGCTTTAGCAGTCCTTTGGATGCCCTCTTTAGGAACGGTACTGGAACTGATTTCCATCATATCACAATAGACGATTAAAACCGGACACAGTATGGTTCAGGTAGAGACACTTTTTCTTGACCTATGAATAACAGATTCAGATATTTGATTTGTTTGTGAGATAATTAAAAAGCAGGTGATAATGCAAAAAAAAATCTACAACAACTTTACGAAATCTATCTTCAAGATTTTCATCGAAAGAGGTTTCGGAAAGTTTCTCTTCTTTTTACCTTTTATCTTTATTCTTTTTTCCTTTCTCCTTTTTCCTTTTTCCTTTCTCCTTTCTATTGAAGTAGGAGGTCACCTTACCGAAGATACTGTTTGGGGACCTGATAATAATCCTTATCTGGTAACCGAAATTTTATACGTTGATGCTGGTGTAACTCTAACCATTTTATCTGGAACGGAAATCAAAGTAAGTGGAGCATCCTGTACAAGCTGGCAGGAATTTGACCAGAATTTCTGGTTATATGGTGGTGTTTCCGTTGCTAAATTCATCCAGGTAGATGGAAAAATAATTGCAGAAGGAACTGAACAGGACAGTATAATCTTCACCCGAATGCAGGATGATCCCGATTATTATTGGGGTACGATTTATATAACTGAACAAGCAGAAATGTGCCATTTTAAACATTGTAAAATCGAGTATTCAGTTGGAATTGGAATTGCTGTCGGTGATATAGCTAAAGGCACTATATCAATTTATAATGGTAAAGGTTTAATTAGAAATTGTTTTTTTAATAACAACGGAATTGGATTAGTTACACGTGGTAGCTTAGTAAAGAGTCTTGAGATATCAGGTTCCATATTCTCTTTTGATAATAATATAAATAATTTTGTTGAAAATATATGGGGGCACCGGCATATTAGTATAATCACACCTGCTGAAGGTTTTAAACCTACTCTATTAGCTAATAATGAATTTATTAATGATCGTTCCATTACTGCAAGTTCAACATATTATGTATTTAATCAAAATACGAACTGCACAAAGATATTCACTGGATTTGATGATGAAATATCATATTTTTACAATAACGATATTACTAATTGTGAAACAGGGATTGAAGGTATTGAAAATAGCTATATCTACATCAAGAACAACCAGTTTATCGGTGGATATGATGGTATCAATATAGATGATGCTTATGTGGAGATTTCGGATAATTATTTTGAAGGGTGTGATTTAGATACTGGTTTTAATTCATTTGGAAAAATATTTAATAATAGAATTGACGAAGGTCTCATATTTATAGGAGTTGATATTAATTTTTATAATAACATAGTAATGGGTTATAATGGAGCAAATTGTGCATTGTCAGGATATAATGTTCATAATCTCGGAAATATATTTTTTAATAATGAAAAAGTTTTTAATGATAATAGTGATACTTTACATACAAATAGTATTATATTGCAAAATGAAGAGCTATTTTGGTCTCCGATACTACATGGCACAGATACATTCCGCAATTGCATAATTGATTTTGAATTAGAATATCCATTGATTGATGGTGGTGGCAACATCTGGGTAGATTCATTACAAGCACAAACACTTTTCGAAGATATTACTAACGGAGATTTTCATCTCATCGAAGGCAGCCTGGCAATAGATGCAGGTTTCGATACGCTTGGTTATTATTATCCGTTCGATATGGATTACAATCATAGAGTCTGGGATGGAGATAATAATGGAACATCAATAATCGATATCGGTCCTTATGAGTATAATTCACTATCATTTGGCGGCATCGAGGGCTACACATACAATCAAACAAACGGGGAATCTGTAGATTATGTTCTTCTCAAAATCAACAACCAACCGGGAGAGTTCACTTTTTCGGATAGCCTTGGAAGTTTTGAATACAAACTTCCAGCTGGAATTTACGATGTTTATGCAGAGCGAGTGTTTTATGAGGATGTGATTGAATATCAAGTAGAAGTATTTGATGGGCAGTTTACTCAAATAGCAATTTCCATGACTGAAATTGTAGATGTTGAAGAAAACACAATAATTCCATTAGCGAATGACTTTAATCTTTCAAACTATCCTAATCCATTTAATCCTACTACTACAATATCTTTTTCATTAACCACAGAGCACACGGAGAACACGGAGCTAAGTATTTACAATATCAAAGGACAAAGGATTAAAACATTTGATGCGTTCCCAAACAGGGGTTTGGGAACGAGAAGTGTTGTGTGGAATGGAACCGATGAAAATAACAAACCTGTTGCATCGGGAATTTACTTGTATAAATTGATGGTAGGGGATTATTCCAAAACAAAGAAAATGTTACTTTTGAAGTAGGGGCTATCTCCTGAATAATCAGCAAGTATGTTCCGGTTCGTTTTGAAAACGAACCCTACACTTTTTCCCACAATTTTATCAGTTCTTCTTTTTTCTCCAGGATTTCAGATAATATCTTAAAATCTATTGTCTGCTTGCTGTCGCATATTGTATTATCCGGTGAAAAATGCGTTTCAATAAGCAGACCATCTGCTCCCGCAGCCATAGCAGCCCAACTGAGTGATTTTATCATTTCGCGGCGTCCCGAACTGTGGGATGGATCAACAATTATGGGCAGGTTGCTCAGGCTTTTCGCGGCAGGAATTGCAGAGATATCCAGTGTATGGC
>CBFDCX010000041.1:0-11113 GCA_965603415.1 uncultured bacterium | reverse complement strand
TGTCAAAGAAAATATTTTGCAGCTATCAGCTTAGTTAAATAATTTATCTTTTTTGGTTTTAAATTTTTTCTTCTCAAAGCAGTAGCTTTGAGTTATTTCTCTTTTTTCCTTATTCCTAAAATTTTAAATTCTTTAATCTTGCTTTTGCTGTTTCTGTGTAGAAAGTTTCTTTTCCATTACCGCACGTGATGATCTTTTTCAACCAGGTCTTTGCGTTTTTCGTATAACCTTCTGTCCAGTAAGCTTGTGCGATTTGGTATCTGATACCTTGCATGTAAGCACTTGTGGGGAAATCTTTTTCAAAATCTGAAAATGTTTGAAGAACAACAGGAATGTATTTCTTAAAATCTTCTTTCAAACCGAATGCCTTGTGATCATCGTCGGAATTTGATGAACCGAGAAGAGCAAAGAGTTTCCTTCTGTAAGCAACTTCAGCGGAAGGAGTACCGGGAAATTCTTTCAAAACTTTATCATACCATTTTACAGCGATTTCTACACTTGGCATCCAGGAAGAATCGATTGTGAATTCTCTATCTGCACTCGACCAGAAATCTCCATTTTGCAGATATGCCCTGGCAACAAGCGTAATAGAATTTCTATCGGAATCAAAAGTAACGATATCAGATATTTGTGAATATATTATTGCTATTTGCTTGGCATATTCGGAATCTGGAAATTTGGTGATCAGAAGTTCCCAATCTTCCAGTGCAAGCGAGTAATCCCCTTCTTCAAAGATGATCTGACCAACGATATACAAAGCTTTTGCTTTTTCATCTACAGACGAACCCGGATCATGGTATATTGAAAGAAACTTTTCTTTCGCTATTAAATTGAGATCATGTCTATAATAATCATTTGCAATATCCAAAGCAGAAACACTATAATTCTTTTCTTTTAATTTGGCTTGTTTAATATTTTCTAGTTTATCAGGTATGGTCTCGTTCAATTTGTGATTCGGATATTTTTGTTTGAAATTACTCCAATCAGCAAATGCATTATCAAAATCTTTTTTCTCATACGAAATTTCACCCATCAGGTATAGAGCTTCTGCTTTATATTCTTTAGGTGTCCGTTCATTATTGTATATGGCAATGAAATGTTCCAAAGCACCATCCAGGAATCCGTGATTATATAAGTCAATTGCAAAATCCATTTGATCTGTGGAATTTAACTTATAAAAAAATTCAGAAGAATATATCAAATTAAAGATCATAAAAAAAACAATAAGAAACAATGCTTTTCTCATTTTTATCTCCTTATATCATCATATTTTCTATTTATTTTAATTTCAACACGCCTGTTCTTTTTTCTATTTTCAGGTGAATCATTTTTAACGATAGGTTTATATTCACCGAATCCCATAGCTTGCAGTTGAGATGGTGAAAAATGATCATTTTCGATAAATACTCTTACCACAGAAATGGCTCTTGCTGTAGAGAGTTCCCAATTGGAAGGGAACTCACTGTTAGAGATCGGTACATTATCAGTATGACCCTCAACACGGATTTCCCAACCGAGGTCTAATTGAAAAGAATCTATAATGCTTTTGGCAATAAGATCAAGAGCTTTTTCAGCACCTTCTTTCAGACCAGCTTTTCCACTTTGAAAAAGGATCTCACTTGGAATGGTTATTGTTTTTTCATTCAAATCAGGAGAGGATTCAAGAGTTTTCATTGCTTCCTGTTGTAATAATTTGTGTTGGGAACTAACTATAAAGAAAAAAACGAAGAAAACCAGGAGAAGCGTCATCAAGTCTGCATAAGGTATCATTGTATCCAAAAGGGTTTCATCAAGTTTTTTTTCCGATCCTTTTACCAGAGTTTCCAGTTCATCTTTTATCTGAACTTTTTTTAGATCAACATATTCTGCCTGATACTTTACAGCATCCGCTTTTATTGATTTGTCTTTCCGTTGTTTAAGATTCTTTATATATTTCATGATTTCGATTTTCTTCAAATTAATCTAAAAATCCATGTAATCTTTCTTTAAGGATCAGATTATTATCACCTCTTTGAATGGATAGAATTCCTTCCAGAACCAATAACCTCAGACGTGTATTGCGTAGATTTCTTACTCCGATCTTTCCTGCAATGGGTTTAAAGATCAGAGCTGCCAGGATCAGACCATATAAAGTAGTTACCAGGGCAAGTCCCATTGCAGCCGGTATTTCTTCCGGCATTTGAACTCTATTAAGCATTGCAATAAGACCGATCACAGTTCCCATCATTCCAAACATGGGAGATAAAGAACCGGCAATATAAAAAACATTCTCGGCAATATTATGTTTTCTTGTTAGACCCCTGTTTTCTCTTAACAGGATATCACGAACAAATGCAGGATGCATATTATCAGCAATTAAGACCAAACCTTTTATCAGAAAAGAAAAATTTGTGTATGCTTCAAAGTTCGTAATATTATTTACTCCGTTCTTTTTCGCATCGCTGTTTATTTCTACCAATACATTTATGATCTCTTTTTCAGTATGGTCCTTTTCGAATATTATTTTACCAAATGCACTAAAAGCATGATAAATATCATTATAAGAAAAATAAATAAGAATTGCACAAATAGTACCACCGAGAGTAATTAGTAAACCCGAATAATTTATAAAAAGGCTAACATCTTCATTCAAAAATATTACGAAAACAATAACCATAATACCTAAGATTAATCCAATTATCAACGAAGATTTCATAATTCCTTCCTTATATATCCCAACATTGTCTTAATTACTTTTAATGTATCATTGATCGCAATTTCTTTTTCTTCATCGGTTTGTGCATCTGCAAACTGTAGTTCCTCATTTATCATCGATGCTGTTCTATTCGTCATATTGGGAATAAATTTATTTTTTATGGTTTCATCTGCACTTGCCAGGAAATCGATTAACAGCTCATGATCGAGTTCAAAGATAATATCTTTCAGCAAAGGATCATCCAATTTCACAATATCTTCAAATAAGAATATCTTATCTCTGATCTCCGTTGCTGTCTCTTGATTTAATTTACAGATTCGTTCAAAGACTGAATTTGCTTTTTTATTTGGCAAATTATTAATGAATTTTATTAACGACGCTTTGCCGTCTGTTTTGATAATTTGTTCATCGATTGTCTTTTTATAACCCTTTAAAACATTTGCTCTAAGCTCGATGAACTTGTCTTTCGGCAAATTTGTTTCATTCATCATAATTTCAACTAATTTATTAGTTCTTTCGTTTGAATCATTAATTAATAGTCGATTTACAAAATTAACCGAAAGTACGGAAAGTATATATGATAATTCATTGTCATGTAATTTTTCATTTTCCATAAGATCAAAGAATTCATCGTTTGTTAGATTTTCCAAAAAATTGAAATCAGGAAGTTCTTTTGTTTTTTCTTTTTTGTTTTCTTGGATATTTATTCCCAGAGGATTTTTTTTCGATTCTTCTAAAATAGCAGAACTATGTAATGCAGATGAAGAAGTTCGACCAGGCTTGATCTGATAAGAATTGCCTGCTTTGGATGTTTTTATCTGACCAATTGAATCACGAAGTGATCGTATTCCAAAGCGAAGTGTAAAATTCAATAATATCAAGATAATAGATAAGATCAACCCGATGATCACGGCCAACCAGAAATTTATAGAGAATCCTTTCTCCTCGTTAGTAAATGGTAATCTTTTATTAGTATTTGTATAAGGAAGAGAAATTTCATCAGTTTTCTCAGTTTTCCTACTGGTAGCAGTAAAAGAAAGAGTTTTATAAATCGTAAGTTCATCACCCTTATGCAAATCAAGTCCCAGCCAATTCGTTACACTGTGTTCCACAAATTTTTCTTTTTCGGATTTAATCGATTTCATCAAATAAATGCTTACTTTCATATTAACAATTTGGATTTGATCAATATTAGCATTTGTCAGTTTGCTTTTTAATAGTTCGACTTTACTTTTCTGAATATCATCTTTATAATAAGATTTATTCTCCTCTTTGTAAGTATATGATTGAAAAGCAGGATATTTAAGATCAAGATCAATAATTACAACAGATTCACCGACGAAAGGAAACAATAATTTTTCAACTCGTTCAGATATTTTCTGCTCTGTTTCCAACTCAACAATAGTATTGAGATTCTCTGATCCTTTTGCAGAAAGAACACAAATTGCAAAAAGTAAATATACAAATATTATAATTTTCTTCATATTTTTTTCTTATGATTTTTCTTTTATTCTACGACATAAATAAACTATTAGAAGAAAAATTCGGATCAGTGGTAAGATTGATACCAAGTCTGCGTAAACCAGCTTCATCACCGGGTGTGGGAATATGCGTCATGTGGGCTTCACATCCTCTGAGTTCCTTCAATTTTTCCATTGCAACCTGAGCAGTTGGATTTGTTGTAGCGCTAATGCTTAATGCTATTAATGTTTCTTCCAGGTCCAAGCTGACTGATTTCTCATTCAAAATATTTTTTTCCAGATTAAAAATAGATTCTATTACCATGGGAGAGAGCAGGTGGATTTCATCTGGAATACCAGCAAGTTCTTTAATGGCATTCAAGATCAAGCTGGAAGCTGAATGTACAAGGGATGAGTTCTTACCGGTAATTATTGTTCCATCTTTCAATTCCAATGCAGAACCACAGAAAATTCCCTGATGACCTTTACCTTGTTTCTCAGCTTCTTCAGCTGCTTTTCGGGCCGGGATCACAGTGCTTCTCTCTTCCGGTTTTGCTTTCACTTCATTCATTATCAGTTCAGAGCGGTCAACTGTATCTTTACCAACGAAGCCCAGTGCATATTCACATTTGTATCTCAGGAATCTGCGTATAATTTCCTGGATGGATGCATACTGAGTTGCTTTATCATCTATTATGCCGAAGCCGGCTCTATTCACTCCCATATCTGTAGGAGATTTGTACATCGAAATTCCACCGGTTATCTTTTCTAAGATTCGCTTCAATACAGGGAATACTTCTACATCACGATTGTAATTTACTGCTGTTTTCCCATAATAATCCAGGTGGAATGGATCGATCAAATTGAAATCTTTGAGATCGGCAGTTGCAGCTTCATAAGCTACATTTACGGGGTGCTTAAGAGGGATATTCCAAATGGGAAAAGTTTCGAATTTTGCATATCCTGCTTTTATACCTTGCTTATATTCATGATACATCTGGGTGAGACAGGTTGCCAGTTTGCCACTGCCGGGACCAGGACCTGTAACAATAACAAGCGGTTTAGTAGTTTCAATGTAAGTGTTTGCTCCGTATCCTTCGTCACTTACAATAGTTTCTACATCTGTAGGATATCCTTTGGTGAATTTGTGAGTATACACTTTCATACCACGACGCTCAAGTTTGTTTTTAAATATTGTAGCTGATGGTTGGTTTTCATATCTTGTAATAACAACTGTCGTCACCTCGATACCCCAATCGCGCAGGTCATCGATGAGTTTCATGGCATCTGCATCATAGGTTATACCAAAATCAGCTCGTACTTTACGGTGTTCAATATCACCGGAATATATACATAATATTATGTCTGCTCTATCTTTTAGTTGTTGCAGAAGCTCCATCTTCACATTAGGATGAAAGCCCGGTAACACCCGGGAAGCGTGGTAATCATATATAATTTTTCCGCCAAATTCCAGATATAGTTTGTTATCGAATTTCTGTACTCTTTCCAGGATTGCATTTGTTTGTTCTTTTAAATATTTTTTATTATCGAAGCCAATTTTCATTGTTCCTCTTAAAGTCTTTTTTTTATTTCAGAATTCATATTGGAAATAAATAGCGGATGGAATTTTCTATCAATGAATTTTATGGAAATGTTACCATCGATACATCTGTCGTAGGAAAAGTAATTTGTATAGGAATTAATGTCCTTATTGAACCCGATAGTCAGGAAACATTCCTTGTGGCTGTTTATCAACTCGTTTTGCAGGTGGAAATTACCTTTTTTATCTTCCATAAAAGCAACATAACGCACATTACCATCTTCAAATTTTAGCTTTACATTATTGTAAGTTTTTTCTTTATAATATATCTTTTCGGCAAAGAAAACACCGTTCAAGCTTTCGCGTTTAACGGGAAATTCTATAATTCCTGTTGGGATCACTATGATCTGATTTTCGGTAGTATCACCCGTATAAAGTTCCATTTTTTCCCTGTCGATCTTCAGGTTCAGGATCTCGCTATGTGAAGCAATTATATAGTTGGAATAAGAGAAGAATCGTTCCTGATGTTCTTCTCCGTAAATTTTCAACAGATTATAATTACATCCGACAGCATTCAGGTAAGAATTGAGCAGGGAATCATAATCACATTTGATATACTTTGCCAATTCATGGGTGGGAAAGTTCAGGAAAATGAGCTTTTTCTTCTGATTGAAAAGGTATTGCAGGATAGATTTGGTGGAATCTTTGAACTGCTGCAGTTGTTTTTCCGAAACAGAGCGAAAATCACTGGAGTAACTTTCCCAGCTTATTTCGATGAATTTATCGATAGAGTTTATCCAGTTCTTATAATAATTTGGAGGAACTGAAAAAACTTCATCCGGCATTTCAGCGAAAAAGCGTTTTTTCAGGTTCTCTGTGGAAATTTCCAATACGGGGAAGGCTTTCCGTTTACGAATTGCAACCGAGAGTTCTTCAATTAAAGGCAGCTCAACAAGCGCATCATTGGCGTTCTTGCCATTGTGGATCTCACCGGAAATAGAGATTACATCATCACTCTTAATTTTCAGAAGATTATTAACAATATTAAAGGCAAGTTCTGAATATTTTTCCATTAGGATAAATACCAGCTTTCACCCAGTTTTACTTTTATCAATTTGCTTATCTTTGTATTTAATATCCGGGAAGCTATCTGGCGGAATTTATCTTCGTTATCGCTCACGAAAAAGTGATCTTCTCCCGTTCCTTCATTCTCTTTTTCGGGAAGTATCTCATAAAGCTGTTGCGATATAGCTTCTGCGCTGTCTACCAGAACGATGTTGTCTCCCACAACTTTTTGTATCGATTCTTTCAGGATAGGGTAATGCGTACAGCCCAGAACAAGTGTATCGATTTCTTTGTCCAGGAGTGGTTTAAGATATTCCTTTATTGTAAGTGTGGTAACCGGATGATCTTCCCATCCTTCTTCTGCCAGTGGTACAAAAAGAGGGCAAGCCCTGCTGAAGACCCGGCAGTCCTTTTTAAGATCAGTTATTTCACGGAAATATGCTTTGCTGCGGACGGTACCTTCTGTTCCAATGATGCCTATCTTTCCGTTCCTGGTAGCGTTTACTGCACTTTTTGCTCCGGGTTCTATCACCCCGATAACAGGAACAGGTAGGCTGTCCTGAAGTTGCTTTAGTGATATAGATGATGAAGTGTTACAAGCAATTACAATTATTTTGGCTCCGCGCTGTAAAAGAAACCTGGCATTTTGGATGGAATATGCGCTTACAGTGGAGTAAGATTTGGGACCATAAGGCACACGTGCAGTATCACCAAAATAGACAATATCCTCTTTGGGAAACTGTTTTCTTATTTCTTTAAAAACCGTTAAACCGCCAACTCCCGAATCAAAAATACCTATTGGACGCTTATTCAAAATCACTTCCCATACAAATTTTGAATTCAAATTTCATGGAGTATAATAAGTTGTCAAGACAGCTTTAATTAATTTATTTGACTTTTATTATTAAACATAGGAAATAGAAACATGAAGCGTATAGGATTAACTTTAGGTGGTGGCGGAGCCAGGGGTCTCTGCCAGATAGAATTCTTGAAAGTATTGGATGAGTTCGGTATAAAACCGGTAGTTATTTCAGGAACCAGCATCGGTGCCATTATTGGTGCCTTCTATGCATCAGGCTTTTCTGGAAAGCAGATCGAAAAAATATTGGATGACATTAATTTCAGAGATCTTCTCAAGATGTTCGATCCTTCTTTTTTGAGTAGAACCAGTTTGATAAAAGGTAAAGGTATAGAAGAATTTTTAAAGCAAAAAATACCTATTTCTACTTTCGAGGAACTTCAAATACCTATGAAAATAGTAGCAACCGATTTCTGGAGAAAGAACGATGTGATCTATGATTCCGGTGAATTGATCCCGGCTATCCATGCCAGTATGTCCATTCCGGCTATATTTAAACCTGTTATTTTTGAAAACAGGGTTCTTACCGATGGCGGTGCTTCCAATATTCTGCCCTTCGATCTTATCCGGAAAGATTGTGATCTTCTCATTGCTATCGATGTTTCCGGTAGTTTAAGCGTTCCTGCCACTCCCAAAATTCCCAACTGGTTCGAAAATATAATGAATACATACCAGATCATGCAATCGGCTATGGTGGAATATCAAATGAAAAGCTGCCAACCCGATATCTACATTAAACCTGCTCTTACGGATGTGGGGATCCTGGATTTTGAAAAATCACGTAAAATTTTGCGGAGCGTGCAAAAAGATGTGATCTTCCTTCGTAAGGAATTAAAAAAATATCTGGAAAATAAAAGAAAATCTCCATTAATTAAAAAAATATTTAAGAGGAAGAGATCATGAAAAATATAGCTCTATTAATTATAGTTCTTTTGTTAATAAGTTGCGCGGGACATGATCATTATGAACCCCGCCGGGGTAGTTTGAAAGAGGGAATGGAAAAAACCTCCGATGATTATGAAGGTGAAAGAAAAGTAAAAACAACCTATGAATTCGATCATGAGCCGGATGTAGTTATTATTCATACCGACCCGTATGATCATGAAGATGAATATGAGGAAGATGATGAAGAAGTTATCTTTTCCGATGCTTTTAAAAAACTGTGGATCAGTACGAAGTTCAGCAGTGGATTGATGAAAAGCGAACATTTCTATGGATTTCATCAGTTCAACCTGGGAATAGGAGGTTATATCTCCGAGAAGAACTGGTTGAATACAGTTGCCGGTTACAGCTATTCACCAGTGCAGGAAACAAGTGAATTACATAGTTCGATAGATGGGGGTGTTCATCTTCTTAATATTGGAGTTGAATGGAAGCTGTTCACTACCCCCGAATATACCTTTCTGGGAAATTATTTTCTTTTTGGGACTGGTCTGGATTTCATGGGATGGAGTTATAAAAATGCCGTACTGGCTTACGATGATTTTGGTAATGAGGAATGGATAGATAGCGATTTGCTTCAAGGGTATGAATTTTATACAGGTGTTGGGTTTAATCTGCTTAATCCATATAACGTACAATTTGGCTTAGAGTTATCTCCGGGTGTTATTTTGTGGCATTGGCGCACTTCTGAGGGTTTCGATAATGATCTTTTTGATCCGTTCCTGTATTTGAAATTGAAAGCTGTTATTAATTTTGGTTTTTAAGAATTTTTGTAGATAGTTGAATTTGTTTTACTGTTTATCGTAGTCTCTTCTTCCACCCTTACGGTCATTTTTCCTGCGATCTCTTAATCCTGAACGTGCAAAATTTACTTGAAGCGTATTACCTAACAGCATTGAATGGTGAAGTTTGGAAACAGCGAATTCTGCTTCTGCCAAAACAGGCATTTCCACATATCCGCATTCTTTTTCGGGATGGCTTAATCTGTCAGTAACAAGTTTAATTGAAGTAACTTTTCCATATTTATCGAAAACCGTGCGCAAATCATCTTCGGAGATATTACTGAGAATATTCCCTACGTAGATCTGCATTGCACACCTCTTTTTTCTTAAAGAGATTTATTATTTTTTTATTTCAGGAAGATCGGTGTGCCTGCGACCGCCAAATCTTCCTGGAATTCTACGGTCTTCAGTATGGAAACGAGCCTGATGAACAGTCAAAGGATGGCCAAAATACTCTTTTCCGTTCAAGTTTTCGACAGCATTTTCTGCTTCTTTTTCATCTGGCATTTCTACAAACCCAAAAGCTTTCCACTCGCCGTCTATTCGATCAATGAGAATAGTTACCGATTCTACAAGACCATATTCTTTAAAAATATTTTCAAGGTTTTCTTTTTTTACTTCCCGGGTCATGTTACCTACAAAAATATTCATAATCACTCCTCTTCATACATCGCCGCTTGAAATAAATCACTGAGTTATTAAAGAAAAAATTATTCATATTATGTCAATAAATTCATGTTGAAATTAATAATATATTTTTTAGAAAGCTTTAATATGCTGTTCTCTGTAAAATATTTTCAAACCAAATTTACAGCATCTTACAGGATGATGGTAATCAGTTTTCATTTTTTTTCTTTACAAAAGTTCTTTCATATTTTGTTTAGAGGTTAGAAATATTACTGTTTTTCGTAAGGAGATAATATGAAAAAGTTGATACTTCATATAATACCCTTATTTTTACTTTTTTCTGCTTGTGCAAAGGAATCTCATCTGACAGTTCATAATGACACGGGTCAAACGATTACTGTAAAGATCGATCATATTTCGTATCTGATGTATCCTAATAGTGAAGCTGTGGAAGAAACATATTTTCTCAATTCGTATATTATTTATGGCGAAACAAAGAAAGTACCGGTGGAATATGTAGGAACACCATATTTGAAACATAATAATTTCAATGTAGAGATGAAACCAGGTAAAGATAAAGTATACCATGTTGAATTGAATCTTGCATGTTTGACAATTCGCAATCTTTCTCCAGGATTGACTATAACAAAAGTAAGATTAAAGGATGTAGGTAGTGTGGAATGGACAGAAGAATATGAAGTATATATCGCAGCCGAAGAAATTGAAACTATCTCTGTTGAACCGGGAGATAAATTAATTCAAATTGAAGATGTATATGAATCAATATATCAGTCAGAAGATATTGAACTAATAGCTGGAGAAACATCGGTTTATAATTTTTTTGGGTTCAAATAGAATTAATAGATATTTTTAATTGTTTCCCTGTTTGTCATTATATCAGGATTTGTTTCTCTTTTTCCAAATTTATTACGACGGCTGTCGAATCGTTCTATCAGTTCAGGGATCAGTAATTCCCATTCCAGCGGATTTATAGTAGCTTTTTTCATGTAATTATTCATCAGTTGTCTGAATGCAAGTTTGAATTTAACTTTATTATGGATTGAAGCCCAGAACAAAAGGAAGTGGATCAAATCGGTTTCAGGCTGCTTGTAATCCCAATCGCTGAAATCCAGCATAAAGTAT
>CBFDCX010000040.1:0-11214 GCA_965603415.1 uncultured bacterium | reverse complement strand
CGTACATTGTAACCACAGATACGGTTGATCTGAATTACACCGATCCGTATTCACCGTTCATGTCATCCGATGATTATGAGGATATTTATATAGCCAGTTCTTCAGACAGCCTGGGAACAGAAAAATTTGCCATTGACATCACAAAAATTCTTCAAAAACTTACTGCTGGAGAATATGAAAATTATGGAATTATGTTAAAATCTATTTATGAATGCAGGGATTTTATACATCTGGAATTTGAAACTGAATTAGAAGATAAAAAACCTGAAATAAGAATAATATTTACACCACCCTTCGATTTTGAAGAGTAATTAAGAGGTAACTATAATGAATAAATTTTGGGTATTTTTAATTCCTATCTTATTGTTTTCCTGTATTCAGCAGGAAGATGAAGGCATCATCGCTCAAGTAAATGACGACAAACTATCTGTTGAAGAGCTGAAAGCAAATTTCAGCGATAACGAATGGGGAAATCTAACAAATGAAGAAAAACATGAATTTGTGCAGGATTGGATACGGTTAACTCTATTATCGCAGGAAGCCGATAAACTTGGATTATCTGAACTTCCACAAATAAAATCAAAAATTGAAACAGCTGAAAAATCAGTAAAATCTAATACTTTGTTAGCACAGAAATTAAACGAGATCAAGATATCTGAAGACGATCTTTTTAATTATTACAAGCTTCACAAAAGCAAGTTTCAGAAGAGTCATAAAGAATACAAAGTACAGAGGATATTTATTACAGACGAATCAAAGCTCGGTGAGGCTATAGATGAAATCAAGAATAGTTCGTTTGCAGAAGCAGCAAAAAAATATTCTCAAGAAAGTGCCAGTGAAAATGGTGGCTATATAGGATTTATTTCCCAAAAAACTGCGGGTAAAAATATCTGGAATGCCTTAACATCACTTCAAAAACATAGATACAAAACCATAGAAACCAGCCAGGGATATTATATTTTAAGATTTTACGATACACGCACTGTTTATGAAGAGAAAACCTTCCTTGAGGTTTCCGATTCGATAAGAAAAGTAGTTTTGGAAAACAGAAAAGATGAAATATTTAACAATCTGATCAAAGAACTAAAAAAGAAATCTGAAATCTCAATTTCAATTTAAAACAGGAGAAAAAAATGAGAAAAATAGTTTCAATAGTAATTCTGCTGTCTTGCATCACGATAGTAAATGCAGAAATGGTAGATAGAATAATTGCCAAAGCTGGAAGAGAGATAATCTTACAAAGCGACCTTGATAAAAGGCTTCAGCAGCTGCAAGCCGCCGGTATGCTAAACAAGGAAATCACAACATTAGATATTTTGAACGATATGATCGAATCTGAACTGATCCTGCAAAAAGCTAAACAGGAAGAATATGAAGTGGACGAAAACAATATAAGAAATATGGCAGGAGAACAGATAAAGCAGGTCGCTTCTCAATTTCCAACTGAATTTGAATTCAAACAAGAACTGAAAAAGGCGGGTCTTACCGTTCCCGACCTGAAAGAATATTATATCGAGGTAATAACAGAACAGAACCTGAAAGAACTGATAGTCCAGAACGAGATAAAGAACAAGATACATATCACCGAAGTAGAAGTAGAAGATTATTATAATGAGCACAAAGACGAAATTCCTACCCGCCCGGCAATGGACCAAATCGGCATGATTGTGCGCACCATCAAAGCAGGTAAAGAAACAAAAAATAAAGCCCTGGTCGGTATTAATAAACTTCGTGATAAACTTATTGAAGGTACAGAATTTGCCGAACTGGCCAAAGAATATAGTGATTGTCCTTCCAAAACTAATGGAGGTAATCTGGGATTTTTTGGTAAGGGAACTATGGTGAAACCTTTTGAAGATGCTGCTTTTGGACTGATGCCCGGTGAGATCAGCGAAGTGGTGGAAACACAATTCGGCTATCATATAATCAAAGTTGATGAAATTAAAGAAAATGAGGTTAAAGCCAGCCATATCCTGAAAAAAATTGAACCAACAGAAGAAGATATCAAGGCTGAGATTCAGTTAATGGAAAACATATTGATAAAACTAGAGAATGACGAAGATTTCAGCGAACTGGCAAAAACCTATTCTGAAGATGATTCTACAGCCGTTACAGGTGGAATTATCGGTGAATTTGTTAAAGGAGAGTATCCTGAACTTTTCAAAGAAAAATTAGAGAGTGTCGATTACGGTGAGCATACTTCATTAGTTCGGGAAGGCGACAATTTATATATTTTTGCAAGACTTAAATTGATTCCTGAGGAAGAGTACCGTTATAATGATATCTATGATCGATTAAGAGAACTCGTAATTACTCAGAAAGAGATGGAGCTTTATGAAAAGTGGATCACAGAATTGATACAGGAAAGTTACGTGGAAATCCTATTGGAAGATTAGTAATTGATGAATTTACCTGTAATAATATCCACCTTTTTTGGAGCGGGATATTTTCCAAAAGCTCCAGGAACAGCCGGCACACTGATAGCAGTTTTTGTTTATTTGCTATTGCCGATGAAACTTTTTGGTAGCTTTGAAAACAATTTTATTTTCTTGATCTGTGTTTTAATTTTAAGTTTGATCTCGGTTTTTTTTATTTCAAAAGCAGAAAAAAAACTTGGTCATGACA
Organism: uncultured bacterium; assembly: GCA_965603415.1. GTDB lineage: Bacteria > Cloacimonadota > Cloacimonadia > Cloacimonadales > TCS61 > JACNIV01. The sequence continues at coordinate 8,589 of CBFDCX010000040.1, read as the reverse complement.
ACAATAAAATAGTCCTGGATGAATTTCTGGGTTATTTTATAGCTGTTGTTTTTCTGCCTAAAACTGTATTAATAGCAGTCTTGGCTTTTATTTTGTTTCGTTTTTTTGATATATTCAAACCAGAGCCGGTTAATATTCTGCAAAAACTTCCTGTTGGTTGGGGAGTGATGGCAGATGACCTGATGGCTGGTGTTTACACAAATATCAGCTTACAGATATTGACAAGATTTTTCCCAAAATAATAAAATAAAAAAGGAGATATTTATGTTTAATGTTTTAATGGAAGCAGGTACACAAACAGCAGGTGGAGCACCACAATCAAATGTTTTTGCACAGTTATTCCCGTTTATTCTGATGTTCGGTATTCTTTATCTACTCATCATACGTCCGCAACGAAAACGGCAGAGAGAAACGCAAAACATGCTGACGAACCTGAAAGTAAATGATTTGGTTGTAACGAATGGTGGTATCATCGGTAAGATCACGAACATTAAAAAAGAAAAGAATATCGTGGTTTTGAGAGTAGATGAAACAAGCAAAACAAAAATAGAATTCCAGAAAAATGCTATTGTAGGAATTATCAAGGATGAAGAGAAAAAAGCCTGATCTTCTTCCTATCAGGATATACGGCGATAAAACACTACGGAAGACAGCAGAACCTGTTCCCGAGATTACGCCGGAAATAATGGAATTTATCGATGACCTGACCCACACAATGTACGAAAAGGATGGTGTAGGTCTGGCAGCACCGCAGGTAGGAAGATCGCTTCGCATTTTTGTGATAGATCCTTTCTGGTTTAGAGAAGGCGGGGAAAAGAACCCAAGGGTGCTTGTTAATCCTGAGTTTCTTGAATTCGAGGGGCAAGTCGAATCGGAAGAAGGCTGCCTGAGTTTACCTGAAATATACGAAAAAGTAATGCGTGCTAAAAAGGCAACTATTAAAGGACTGAATGAAAATGGTGAGAAAGTTCATTATGAAGCTGAAGGTCTTTTTGCCCGGGCATTGCAGCACGAAAACGACCATCTGGATGGAATTTTATTCACCGATAAGGTTCCCAAACTGAAGAAAATTCTATTAAGAAAGAAATTGAACGAATTAAAAAGCACTACCGATGAAAATGGTTTTAATATAGGGAACGTTAAGTTGTAAAATATATTTAGCAGGAGAGGAAACTGGATAGTTCAAACATAAAAAACATTGTATTTATGGGAACTCCGCAATTTGCCGTTCCTTCCCTGGAGTTGCTTTCCAAAACAAGATTCTATCCCATTCTGTGCATTACTCAACCCGATAAACACAAAGGACGGAAACAAAAATTATTACCTCCTGAAATAAAAATAAAAGCCCTGGAACTGGGAATTTCCGTAATCCAACCAAATGATGTTAACGATCCCAAAGTTATCGCTAAACTTACAAGCCTGAAGCCAGATATTATTATTATCATTGCTTATGGAGGTTATCTTAAAAAAGCTATACGCAAACTTCCTGTTTACGGTTGCATAAATCTGCATCCATCACTGTTACCCAAATACAGAGGAGCAGCTCCCATAAATTATGCTCTGTTTAATGGCGATGAGCGAACCGGAGTTACTGTATTTAAAATAGTAGCCAAAATGGATGCAGGACCGGTAATTTCTCAAAGTGAAACTGAAATCCTCAAGGATGAATGTTTTACAGAATTATCTTACCGGCTGGCTCAAATAGGTGCCGAAGAAGTACTGAAAACACTGAAGAAAATTGAGGAAAATGGACTGAGCACAATCTCACAAGATCATAAAAATGCCACATTCAGCCATAAATTGCAGAAAGAAGATCTAATAATAGAATGGGATAAACAAGCAGAAAAAATCCGTAATAAAGTTCGGGGATTAGCAGAAATACCCGGAGCCGTTGCTTCCTTCAGAAAATCCCGGATCAAGATCATCGAAATAGAAACTTTAAAAACGAATTCAGGTTTGGTTCCGGGAACAATATTAAATATAGAAAAAAACAGCGGTATTGTTATTGCATCGGGTGATTTTGATATGCTTCTGAAGCGTGTGCAACCTGCTGGAAAAAAGATCATGAATTCTCATGCCTTCAGCCTGGGAGCCAGGATCAAACCGGAAGAGAAGTTCGAGAATGGATTTTGAAATAAACACAAAAGGTAAAGGACTCTTTCTTACATTATCCACAATAACCCTTTTACTGATGATGGCTGTCACAACACTTCTGTGGTGGTTTGTTTCTCCTCGCCTGCACGAGATAAGCGAACTGGCAGCAAACTTTTCTCTCACTGCCCTCAGAGTGTTTTATTTTGTTCTTCTTTTGGGAGTGATATTGGTTTATTGCACAATATTTTTTAAGCGTAATTTCCTTGTTGCCCGTTTTGCTATCAGAGCTTTTATCAGAATTCTTTTCCCAGTTACCATATTTCTTGGAAAAATTCTTGGTTTTTCAGTGGAAAAAATGCGTGAATCTTTTGTGCATTTGAATAATTCCTTTCTCAAAGCAATAAAAACAAAATTTGATCCTTCACATATTTTAATATTACTTCCCCATTGCCTGCAAAATACTGATTGCGGGATCAGAATTACAACAGATATCCATAAATGTGAAAAATGTAAAAAATGTGATATTGGAGAATTAACAGAATTATCTGAGACATATAATATTCCTATCGCAATTGCTACAGGCGGAACCCTGGCGCGCAAAATAATAGTGGAAAACAGTCCGAAATTTATTATTGCTATTGCCTGTCAACGCGATCTGGTGGAAGGCTTAAGGGAAGTATTTCCTATTCCCGTTTATGGTGTTCTGAATGATAGACCCGAAGGTCCCTGTTTTAATACTAGGGTAACCGTGGAAAAGATCGACCTGGCACTCCAGAAGATATTAAATTAAAGATGATTAAAAAAAAAGAAAAAAAGAAATTTAAACGAAAGAATATAAAATTGCAAAATATCGAAATAGATAATCTGGAGAAATTTGATGCAGACGATCTGGTTGAAGAAAAACGAGCTGAGAAAAAGATCGTAGAGAAAGGTAAAACAAGCCAAAAGTCAAATCTAAATTTGAAAGAAGGCCGCATTCTTCAGGTTGAATCAAATTATAAATGTCGGGTCAAAGTTGCCGGAGCGGAATTAATATGCACTCTAAGCGGTAGATTGAAACAAGTAAATTATGAAACGCGCACACTTGTGGCAGTTGGCGATTTTGTAAACGTTAACCTTACTAAAGATCCCCGTATCGAAGAAATTCTACCAAGAAAAAACACACTTTCCAGATTTTCAGAAGAGAGCTTTCAAAAAGAAGTAATCATCGCTTCCAATATAGACCAAGTGATAATTACTGCCTCCTACCGCGGACCTAAGCTCAGTCCAGGCCTCATTGACCGCTACATCTGCGCTGCACAGATAAATAATATCCTGCCGATCATCTGTGTTAACAAGATAGATCTGGCAGAATGCAGAGAAGACGTGAAACGCAAAATGAAGTTTTATAAAGATACAGGTTTTATAGTGATTTATACATCCGTAGAAACTGGTGCTGGAATCGATGATTTGAAAGAGGTATTAAAAAATAAGGAAACAGTTTTCTCGGGTCATTCCGGAGCAGGAAAATCTTCACTCATCAATCTTCTGCAGCCAAACATCGATCTGGAAATAGCAGAAATAAGCAGTTATACAGGAAAAGGAATTCATACAACTACCAGTTCCCAACTAATTGAATGGTCTTTCGGTGGATATTTAGTTGACACTCCGGGTATAAAAACTTTTGGTTTGCATCGTGAAGATAAATATGATCTTCGATTGGTTTTTCCGGGATTTTCACAGTACGCAGATAAGTGTAAGTTCAATAATTGCACACATTCTCATGAAGTAGGGTGTGCGGTAAAAAAAGCTGTGAATAATGATGAATTCCCGGTTGAAAGGTATGAATCTTATTTACGGATCTTTGAATCTTTATAACAAAGGAAGAGATATGCAGAATTTTGGGATATTTTTCAATCCGAATTTTATCAATAAACAGCCGGTTTTTAAGTTGCTGAAAAAGCTGCACAAAACAAAAAAGTTAAATTTGTTCAAATTTCCAGAGCAAAAAGACCTTTTACCGGATTTTATTGATCTATTAGAAGACGCATCAAGATCGAAGCTGGAATGTATTCTTTCTTTTGGTGGTGACGGCACATTATTAAGAGCGACTCAATATTCACTCACAACCAATGCACCACTTCTGGGCATCAACCTGGGAAAATTAGGATTTCTTTCTGAGAGCAATATCACTGAACTGGAGAAATCCATTGATGACCTCAAGAACAATAAGTTCAAGATTCAAAAGAGAATGCTGTTAAAGGCTGTACTTAAAAGAAACAATAAAGTTATCTTTTCCAACCTAGCTTTAAATGATGCAGTTATCTATAAAGGCGAAACTCCAAAATTGATCGATATCCGTTTTTACAGCAACAGCAGGTTTGTTGTAGAAACCAGGTGCGACGGCATCATTATTTCCACACCTACAGGTTCTACAGCATATTCGCTTTCTGCCGGCGGTCCTATTCTCTCACCCGTTATGGATGCTATTGTTGTATCTCCGCTCAGTCCGCATATTCTCAGTGTGCGGCCCATGGTCTTTTCTTCCCAGGACAAACTGAGCTTTAAAATGAAAACATCTCACGGGGAAAGCATCCTTCAGTTAGACGGCTGTAACAGCCATATGTTGCAAGCGGAAGATGAAATAATTGTTACCAGTGCTTCTCAAAAAGTCAGTTTTATAAAAATGACCAACAAAACCTTTTATCAGATTTTAAGAAAAAAACTTCATATGGGAAAGAAATGATCAAAAGCTTGAAAATAGAGAATTTCATCATTGTAGAGAAACTTCTACTGGATTTTGAAAAAGGACTCCAGGTTCTCACGGGTGAAACCGGAGCAGGTAAATCTATCATTGTAGGTGCTATCGATGTAATATTGAGTGGACCTGTCCGTCCGGGAATGGTTTATGATGAATCTAAGCCTGCATACCTGGAAACAGTTTTTGATATTGATAAAGAGAACAAACCATTAATCAATCTTTTGGAGAAATATGATATCGATCTTATAGAGAATGAAATCTTCCTGGCAAAAGAAATAGCTTCCAACCTGCGCGGGAAAAGTTTTCTGAATGGACGCCGTATAGCTAATCCAATTTTAAAAGAATTCCGAGAAGTATTGCTCGATTTTCACAGCCAAAGGGACCAGCAGCGGCTTTTTGATACCGAATACCAATTGGAAGTGCTGGATAAATTCGGCAGCCTAATGCTTCCAAGAGAAAAATTCGGCAATAAATTCAGAGAAACAGAACAGAAGATAAAAGACCTGATAAAACTTGAGACAAAAGAAAAAGAGCTTTCCGAAAAGATCAACCTTTACCGCTACCAGGTGGATGAAATTGACAAAATGCAATTAAAAAACGGGGAAGACAACAAACTGCAAACAGAATTGAACCTGCTGACAAATGCGGAAGATATTTTAAACCAGGCAACACAGATGGAGCAAATTATTTATGAACAGGAAAACTCTGTATATGATACCATAAACAGCTTCATTTCACAATTCTCTCGCTTCGAGGAAGATAATCCCCACCTGAAAAAAGCAGTTTCCTCACTACACGAATCACTGACAAATCTGGATGAATCCATTTCACAGATACGAGAAGTGCAAAACATTATCAATGTGGATAGTTCCCGTTTGGAAGAGGTGCAGGAACGCCTGAACAGCATTAATTCCGTTTGTCTAAAATATAAGCGTGACGTTCCACAAATTCTGGAATATATTCAATTTATAAAAACCGAACTTGCTTCTCATACTTCCAACCAGGATAAAATAAAGCAATTTCAAGCTGATATTGAAGAGGATGTTTCAAGCTTGAGAAATATGGCGAATGTACTTACCGAATCCCGCAGGAAAGTAGCAGCCAGATTTGAAAAGGAAATTGAAACTAATATAAAAAAACTGGCTATTCCGGATGCCCGTATCGAAATAAAATTTGACAGTGATAACGAGAACAAAGAACTTACAAACAGACTGGATGGCCTTAATGTTTCCGGGCAGGATGATATAGATATTTATTTCTCTGCTAATAAGGGAGTGAAACTGCAATCTCTGCAGTTCGCAGCTTCCGGTGGAGAGCTTTCCAGATTCCTGCTCACAGTAAAGAAAATTTTATCGGATAAGCTGGATAGCAGAACGATAATCTTTGATGAGATCGATGCAGGAATTGGCGGCAGAACTGCCGATCTTCTGGCTGATTTTATTCACAACATCGGCAGATACCATCAGGTGCTCTGCATCAGCCATTTGCCGCAGATCGCTTCTTATGCGGAAAGGCATTTTGCCATTGTGAAAAAGAGTGGTACAAAAACTTCACAGGTGGAAGTTAGTATTTTAGATAAAAATGAAAAGCGTGAAGAAATTGCCAGGATGTTGTCCGGCTCAACTTCGGATCTGGCAATAAAACACGCTGAAGAATTAATAAATAAAGTAAGAGGAGTTAATTAATGTTTAGATTGAGACGCGATACAAAGTATGTAATCATTTTTCTGGTTATTCTTATTTCCGTGTATCTGGGAATGAAGAGATCGAATTTGAATAATGCATTTACCCGAAAACAGGTTAGGATAGATACATCAAGTGCAGAAAAGATCTTTGAGAATTCTACTACTATTATGAAAATGCAGATGAAATTCAATGTAAATGATTTGGAAACAATAAACACCGTACTTTCCGAGGTGTTTACCAAGGAAGACGTTTCCATAAAACTTTCCGAAACAAAGGGAAACCACCAGATGATCATTTTTGAATATCCAAACACTCTCCGAGAAACAGTTTTATTACGGCTCAGGAATGTTGAAGGTTTTGCTTCAGAAAATATTCGATCTTTACCTTCTTCATCTTTCAATGCCAATATTAAAGAAAACCTGAAAAACAATCAATTAGCAAAAACACGCATCCAGGAACTGATAAACAAAAGTACTTCTCCAGACAGGTTAGCAGAATTTCGTGTTCAGCTTGATAGAGTACAAGGTACCATCGACAGTTTAATGAACCAGAATATAATTCAAAATCATAATGAAAAATATGATGTAATAATGATAACATCTATTAAACATACTGATGGTGATACTAACCTTAAACAAAGTATTAAAACTTTTACTGTAACAACGTTTGTAGTGCTGTTGATTCTCATCATCGGGCTTATATTTGTCTATTACATTACTATTCTATTAATAAAACTGATGACTGCAATGGGCATTAAAACTACTAGATCTTCTTCTGGAAATTATAGCTATAATTACAAACGTAAGGGTTATGGAAGAAAAATAAAACGTATTTATAAAGATGAAGATGATAAAACAATAAAAAAAGAATAGGCTTGGGAGGTTATTATGGAAGGATGGATGGTTTGGATAGCAATCGGTATTATATGCCTTATCATTGAGATATTCACTCCCGGTTTTCTTTTCATGAGCTTTGGGATCGGGACGATCCTTACAGGTGTTGTTGAGTCGATCTTTACATTGGAAGTACCTTACCAGATATTGATCTTTGCTGTGATTACTTTCCTGGTATTTATCAGCATGAGAAAATTAAGTAAAAAACTAATTTCGAAATCCACAGAAGAGACCAACATATACGCTCTGAAAGGAAAGGACGGGAAAGTTGTGAAGGAAATTCCTGCCGACGGCAAAGGCTATGTAAAAGTTGGCAGTGAAGAATGGTCTGCTGTCTCTGTAGATGGCACAAAAATAGCTAATGAAGAGAAAGTTGTGATCGAAAAAGTGGAAGGTAATAAATTAATTGTTAAGAAAAAAGAGGAAAATAAGGAGGAATGATGACTGTAATATTTATTATTTTAGCTGTCTTTGTATTGATCTTGATATCGAAAGGTCTTGTGGTTGTAAAACAGGCACAGGTTATCATTATAGAGCGACTGGGAAAATACAACAAAACACTCAGCAGCGGACTTCACATAATCTGGCCGGTGATAGATAAAGCACGCCAGATAAACTGGCGTTATGTAAAAACGGATTTCAAAGGTAATAAATTTGTTCAAATAAAAAATGAAACAAAGATCGATTTAAGGGAAACTGTTTATGATTTTCCACGGCAGAACGTGATAACTGCAGATAACGTGTCCATAGAAATAGACGCACTGCTCTATTTTCAGATAACCGATCCGACCAAAGCAGTATATGAAATAGCCAACTTGCCTCAAGCGATCGAAAAACTCACCCAGACCACATTACGTAACGTTATTGGTGAGCTCGATCTTGATAAAACACTTACCTCGCGTGATACCATCAATTCCAAACTGCGCGATATCCTGGACGAAGCTACCGATAAATGGGGCGTGAAAGTGAACCGCGTTGAATTGCAGGACATTAATCCTCCCATGGAAATTAAAACAGCTATGGAAAAACAAATGCGTGCAGAACGTGACCGTCGTGCAAAAATATTGGAAGCAGAAGGTGAAAAAAGATCAGCCATCCTGATAGCAGAAGGTGATAAAGAAGCGAAAATTACAAGAGCAGAAGGAGAAGCTCAAGCAAAAGTAGTAGTTGCCGAAGC
>CBFDCX010000039.1:0-11272 GCA_965603415.1 uncultured bacterium | reverse complement strand
TTTATTGTAAAGAGTTCACAATCTGTTTTGGCTGTAGCGGTAGCAGTTCGTTTCTGGAATCCTAATAATCCTATTTCACCAAAAAAAACATGATACATTGATTTTAATATAATAAAAGTTTTATCTATTTGTTCCTGCTCATCTATCATGGTCATTTTCTTGGAAATGCATACTTCACCGGCATAGAGAATGAACAGCTTATTGCTTAATTTGTTTTCTGTAATAATTGCATCATTTTCTTTGAATCTGATCAATTTTAATTTTTTAGCAAAGATTTCAAGTTCTTCCGGGGTAAGGTCTTTTAAAAGACTGACTTTTTTTAAAAATTTCAGGTCCATTATTTCCTCACAATACAATGGCTTTATCGGTTTCCTGGATCACGTATTCATCATCAGGTTTGATCTTGATATTGCTTTTTGTTTCGCTGCTCTTGAATTTTTTACCAGATAGCTCGAACTGTTGTTTAATGAATTTATCGATGCTGGATGTATCATCAGAGAGTACCTGTTCAATAGAAACTTCTGGATGAATAGAAACAATACCCAGCAGGATAAGATCGCGTTCTTTTTTAAGGAATTCCGTTAGCTCAGCAAACGTTTTAGTCACGAATTCATTGGGAATATCTACTTCCTTAAATCCTTTTCCATCGCTGAATTTCAGGATTTCCTGAATGAAATCGGGTACAGCAGGATTGATGGTAGAATTCGCTAACAAATTGCCGCCCACATCATCAAAGATAATAACATTGTTAACCTTTTCCCTGCGAATATTCGGAAGATATTTTTCATCATAGAGCTGCATGGTTATCTTTCCTTTCAGTTTGAGATATGCTATGTTATGTGAAGCGATTATGGTGCGTTCGTCTGATGGAGCAGAATTGGGCTTACTTTCATCATAAAGCAGGATGATATGTTGAGCATCTTTTACATTTCCTTTTAAAAGAACTTCCTGGTTTGTAAAATCACCATTGATGAATTTTATATCAAGATCTGGGTAATGATTTTGAAAAGCAGAGATCTTACCTTCATCCAGTTCATTTATCAACACGATATTCGGGATCTGAGCAGGATCGAGCTTGCTGATAAAATCCAGTATTTTGTTTGCACTGGCATTCCAGCCGCAGATCAATATATGGTTTCTTTCACGTATTTTATTCAAACCTTTTCTCTCCTTTATTTTTTTATCTATAAAAGTACTGGCAATGAAAGCGGTAAATGTAGAAAATATTGTGAATCCAAGAAATATAAATACAATTCCAATGATCCTGCCCCAGAAAGTTTTGGGAACCAGGTCACCGTAACCCACTGTGGTTATAGTGACCAGAGACCACCAGATCGCATCAAAGAAATTCTTGATATCACCACCGGCTTTCTGATGTTCCACAGCCAGCATCACTGTGGCTCCTGCTATCACAACACAGCAGATAATCAATATGTTTTTGAATAGCTGGATGACGTGCTTATTTCTGTTTACTGTTCGATAAAGATTTCTTTTAAAACCCACAAATCACCTAACCTATTGCCTTCTATTTAATTTCTGTATACTAAACTATGAAAACAGCTAATTCTTTGCAAGATTTTTTCTTTGACACAACTTCTTCAAGGTTATTTTTGCATACAGATTGTTTAGAAAAATTGAGTGAGGTGTTGTATGATAATATTCAGAATAGACGAGAAAAAGTTAGTTAATCTGGATAATGTATTCAAGGTGGAACTGATCAACATGGAAGATAGTAATGAATATCTTTGGCGCTTTTTTGCTTCAGATGATTCATTCTGTACAAGCCGGCCGTTTGAAAATGAAAGTGAGGCAAAAGAGTGGTTGAAGTTGAGTTTTTTAAAAGCAAAAGGTTCTGGAGATATTATTGGACTGTAAGTAATTATCACAATATGCAGTTAACCAAAATCGTGAAATAAACATTTACAGAAAGAAATTTTCTTTGTGATAAAAGTCCAAGAAAAAATTCTTGACATAAAAAGCCTATATAAAGATAGGCGTGCGTTGCAAAGTAAAACGCAAATAAATAAAAGGAGGGTTTCATGATTAAATTTGTACTCATTAGAACTCCGCAAGGCAGTTCTGTATAACAGGCGACTGATCCTGTTAAACCTTTGTATTCATTCGTAGGCTTGTAAAAAGCTGATAATATATATTGGTGGGATTGGTCTAATGTATAAACATGGGCAGATCCCACTATTTTTGTGTCAAAAAATAAAAAAATTTTAATACAAAAAGCTCGAAGGGGGAAGGCCTTTCGAGCTTTTTTTTATTGGGTAAAAAAGATGTTAATAGAAGATGAATGTGGAAAAATTGTAAGGCTTATTTAAAGAGAAAGGTAGAAAATCAGTGAGAAAATTATTAAAAGAAGAAGTTTTGGGAAAAGCTTCTAATAATCCCTCTTAGTCTCCCCTTATTAAGGGGAGTTATACGGTATTATAATTAACAAAAAATCCGATTGGGTTCCCCTTGGTAAGGGGCAATTTAAAGAGGATTTGAAGAGGAAGTTACTATGAAAAAGTTTAAATTAATTTGGAATTTTATGAAAGGCAGCAGATCGCTGTATGTTTTCTCGATTGCTGCTATTGGATTTGCTACGTTCATTCGCTTTATCTGGCCCATGATATTGCGTGTAACGATAGATTCGATAATTGGTGATAAACCAATGCAGATACAAGGTTGGCTAGCTCCAGCATTTGAAAGTATATTCCAATTCCTGGGTGGAAAGAGCATTCTTTCTCAAAGTCTTTGGATGTGCAGTTTCATCCTGATTTTACTCACCCTTTCACGGGGAATATTTTTATTCTTTAAAGGAAAATGGTCGGCAATTGCATCGGAATCTATTGTGCAGAATATCCGTGATAGATTGTATGATCATCTGCAATATCTGCCATTCGAATATCATGTGAAGGCAAAGACGGGAGACCTGATCCAGCGCTGTACATCGGATCTGGAAACGATCCGCAGGTTTCTTGCTATCCAGTTTGTAGAGGTAGGAAGAGCACTTTTCATGCTGGCTTTTGCACTATCATTCATGTTGCCAATGAATGTGAAGATGACGCTTATCTCGCTTTCGCTGGTTCCATTGATATTCGCATTTGCGGTTGTGTTCTTTATAAAAGTGAAAATAGCATTCAAGGAGTCAGATGAATCGGAAGGAAGACTTTCCACGGTTTTGCAGGAAAACCTGACAGGAGTCCGGGTGGTTCGTGCCTTTGCCCGCCAGAAATTTGAGATAGATAAGTTCGATGGAAAAAATGTAGAATATCGTGATAAAACATATCATCTCATTCGTCTTCTGGCGTGGTATTGGTCTGTATCGGATTTCTTCAGCCTTATGCAGATCGGAGCGGTTGTGATCCTGGGAACTTTTTGGGCAGCAAAAGGCATCATCAGTCTGGGAACTCTAATGGCATTCTCATCATACGTGGGAATGCTACTCTGGCCTATCCGTCAGATGGGAAGAGTTCTTACCGATATGGGAAAAGCACAGGTCTCTATTGAGCGTATTCAGGAAATATTAGATGAACCTATAGAAGATCTGGATGAAGGTTCTTCATTGGAAAAAATAAATGGTGAGATTGAATTCAAGAACGTTTCCTTCCAATATGAAGAAGGAAAACCAATATTAAAGAATGTTTCCTTTAAAGCAGAAAAGGGTCAGACCATAGCCATTTTGGGTCCCACAGGTTCCGGTAAAACTACACTGGTAAATCTTCTGCCCAGGTTGTACGATTATCAAAATGGTTCGATCACGATTGATGGAGTGGATATCAGGTCGATAAGTAAGAAGACCTTGCGTCGGAATATAGGAATCGTGCTGCAGGAACCGTTCCTGTTTTCCAGAACTATAAAAGAGAACATCGGGTTGGCAAAGAAAAAGGCAAAAGATGATGATGTCTTCCAGGCAGCGCAAATTGCATCCATTCACGATGTGATAATAGATTTTGAGCAGGGTTATAAAACTGCAGTCGGTGAAAGAGGAGTGACTCTTTCCGGCGGACAGAAACAGCGTGTAGCCATTGCTCGAACTATCATCAATGGGAATCCTATCCTGATATTCGATGATTCATTGAGTGCTGTGGATACAGAAACCGATGCAGCCATCAGGAAGAAATTGAGAATGCGCAGAGAGAAAGTAACTACATTTATCATCTCTCACAGACTTTCAACGTTGGCAGAAGCTGACCTGATTCTGGTGCTGGATAATGGAGAGCTTGTTCAAAAAGGAATTCATCTTCAATTGATCGAGCAGGAAGGCTTGTATAAACGCATCTGGGCTATCCAGACCTCTCTGGAAGAAGAGCTCGCTCTGGAGCAGGAAGGCATTGAAATGAAAATTGATAAAAAAGAGGAAAAGAAAATCGTGTAAAAAGAATAACCTTGCGAACGGTTGAGAATTACAAGAAGTTCCACAACCTTTCGCAAGGTTTCAGATGTTCAATAACGAGGTAAATTATGGATGCATTTAAAGAACAGGAATATGATAAAAGATTTGATATAAGTTTATGGAAAAAGTTATTGCAGTTCTGTAAGCCATATAAAAAAAGGCTTGTTATTCTGGGACTCTTCATGATAGGACTGGCAGGAGTGGACGTTATCTTTCCGCTGATGAGTAAGTATGCAGTCGATAACTTTGTGATCCCCGGAAAAACCGATGGAATAGTATTGTTCGGAATTATCTATTTCCTGTTGATAGCTGTGCAGGCCGCAAACATCTTTTTCTTCATTGATATTGCAGGAAAGATAGAGATGTATCTTACTTATGATATCAGGAAAAAAGGATTTCAGCATTTGCAGGAGCTTTCATTCAACTATTATGATAAAACACCTGTAGGCTGGCTGATGGCTCGTATGACTTCCGATAGTCAACGTTTGGGAAGCTTCATCTCGTGGGGTATTGTGGACCTGGTCTGGGGATTTTCCTACATGATCCTGATATCGATAACAATGCTTATCCTGAACTGGAAATTAGCATTAGTAACGCTTACCGTTGTTCCGGTACTGGTTGTATTGAGCTTATTTTTCCAGAAGAAGATACTTAAAGCATATCGAAAGGTAAGGAAGACAAACTCGAAGATAACCGGATCTTTCAATGAGGGAATTGCCGGAGCAAAAACCACAAAAACCCTGGTTCGGGAAGAGGCAAATTTACTGGAATTTCAGGTGAATACTTCCGAGATGTATCGTTCATCTGTGAAGGCTGCTATCTTTTCCTCACTTTACTTGCCGGCTGTTCTCACGCTGGGAAGCATCGGTACTGGACTTGCCCTCTGGTTTGGCGGTGAAGGTGTGATGATGCAGGCAATAAGCTATGGTACTCTGGTGGCGTTCATTTCCTACACGGTTCAGTTTTTTGAACCACTAAGGGAACTGGCACGTGTGTTTGCTGAACTGCAAAATGCACAGGCTTCTGCAGAACGAATTTTCTCAATGATAGAGGAAAAACCTCAGATAACAGATAACTCTGAAGTTATTAAAAAATTTGGGGATATTCTTCGATCGAAAGAAGAAAACTGGCCGAAAATAAACGGAAATATATCTTTCGAAGATGTTACCTTCGGTTATAAAGATGGAGAAAAAGTCCTGAAGAATTTCAACCTGCATATCAGAGCTGGTGAAACTATTGCTTTGGTAGGTGAAACAGGTTCCGGTAAAAGCACGATCGTAAACCTTGCCTGCAGGTTTTATGAACCAACCAAAGGAAAGATAAAGATAGATAATAAAGATTATCGTAGTCGTTCGATGTTATGGCTGCAATCCAACCTGGGTTATGTTTTGCAGACTCCGCATCTGTTTAGCGGTTCCATCAAAGACAACATTGCTTATGGCAGGCTGGACGCAACTGATGATGAGATCATCGCGGCAGCAAAGCTGGTGAATGCGCATGAGTTCATTACGAAAATGGAAAAAGAATATAACTCGGAAGTTGGAGAAGGCGGTGCGAAGTTATCAACCGGACAGAAACAGCTTATTTCGTTTGCTCGTGCAATATTAGCCGATCCCAGGATATTCATTCTGGATGAAGCTACTTCATCTGTAGATACAGAAACCGAGCAGTTGATACAGGAAGCAATACATACAGTTCTGGAAAACAGAACCAGCTTCATCATTGCCCATAGGCTTTCTACTATCCGTTCTGCAGATCGCATCCTGGTAATTCAAAAAGGCAAAATAACCGAACAGGGAGATCATCATGAACTGCTGAAACAAAAGGGTTATTACTATAGACTTTACACGAACCAGTTCATGGAAGAGCAGGAAGCATTGCTGTTGAATGCATGAAGTAACGCAAACATCCCTGTTTGCGAGAAACCGTTGAAAAAGTTAAGCATGAAGAAAAGTCTTGTAAACTTTTTCAAGGTAACGTTGGAGTGAAAAATGAAAACTGGAACTAAAAAGTTATATAACAGAAAGCGTCCAGCACACCCGGATGAAGCGCATACAACCAGCAAACGCTGGTTTAAAAAGAAAGGTCGTAAGGCTGTTCGTAAACATTTGAAAGATGATTTACAAAAACAGCAGCCTGATCCTGAATTAGAAAAAATCAATGATCCCAGATAATAAGGATGAAAAATGAAGAAAATACAGATTGTAGATTACGAGCATAAATATGCAGAGGCTGTGGCCGTAATGTGGCAGAACAGCGCCAAAGGCTGGAATGGTGAAACATTCCTTACAACTGCCCAGGATGTTATTACGGATGAAGAGAACTCGATCCATCTGAATGCCTGGCTTGCTCTGGATGGAGAATTGGTTGTGGGGTATTGCAACTTGTATGAATACCAGGAAGATACAGGAGCACTTTACATTGGACTTTTAAATGTTCGTGATGATTATCAAGGGAAGAAGATAGGAAAAGCTCTGGTTCTGAAAGCTGTGGAAAGTACCATAAAACTTGGTTGGAATAGACTCGATCTTTATACTTGGAGCGGAAATACACTTGCCGTTCCGCTTTACAAGAAAACCGGCTTCTTCTGGGAAGATCGCGATGATACCACTCATCTGATCAACCTGATTCCGTCAGTTCTTAAAAATGAATTGGTCAAAGATCATTTCAAAGAAATAGATTGGTATAATGACAATATCAGACCGATCGAAGTGAAACCGGATGGCAGGAAGGAAAACGAATTTGAATATCTTACTTATGAATGGAAAAAGGACGATAAGCATCTGCTGATGGAATATTGTAGACGCGGAAGAGGTTTGCGAAAGATCGAAACGGATGAATATTCCATATCTTTAATTGTGGAAGATCTGAAACTTGTTTTCGGAAGTAAATACAAAGTTCGTTATGATATCATCAATAAAACCGATAAACTATTAAAATTGAATATCCAAGGTTTGAATGAAAAGAATATCGAATTTGATTTTCGAAAAGAAATCACTGTTGATGATAAGCTCTCTTTTGATGCAGAATTTAAAGTAAATGAAGTTGAAAAAGAGCAAAGTGTTTGGAAAACTCATCCTTGCGTGATCTCTGAAATTTCGATAGATGGGAAAAAATCGCTTTTCAAAGTAGGGATCGAAACAAAGTTCCCGGCAAAAATCGTCCTAACAAAAAGAAACGGTATTTGTTATCCTGATGTTGAATCTGATATCTACATCGATATTGAAAACAGCTTTGATATAGATGCTACTTTTCAATTTGAACTTCCCGAAAATAAGAGCATCGAGTTCCTAAAGAATAAATTCTCGATCGCTTTGAAATCAAAAGAAAAGCGTTCTATTCCAATTAAATATATTCTAAAGAAAGGATGCGTTTATTCACCCGAAATTTCAGTTAAAGCAATTCGGGAAAATTGTGATTCTTTAGTTTTCAAACGGAGAATAAATTGTATGTTCAATGCAATCAGTGGAATTTTCTATGGTGAAACTCAAATGAATTATACAGTTGGAAATGGTTCCTTTTATATCATATTGATGCGCAAAGATTTTTATAATATCTTCCGAATTGGTGATGCTGCTTCTCAAGATTGTTGGGTTAGCTACCGGGTCCCAAAACTTGGAAAGCCATTCTCAGATGAATTCAATAAAAAATCGTGCGATAAAGTTGAATATCTCATTGAAGGAACTGCAGTAATTCTGAAAGCATATTATACCTCAGATAAATTCAAAGAGATGAAATTCCAGATCAATCATAAGCTTTATGCAAATGGAATTGTTGAACGCTGGCTTGAGTTTGATAGTAATACAGCAAAAGAAAATCTCTTTTTTAAGGATTCTATCGGAATGAGATCAAACCGTCTTGTAGTGCCTTATAATGGAGATTTCATCGATGTTCGTGATGAAGTGACAGGTGGAACGGGAAATTGGAATTCTGAAAAATTATCGGAAAACTGGATATTCAGGAGAGGAAAAAGATCAACTGTTGGTATTTGCTGGTCGGATGATGTTAAAATAAAGTTCGGGAATTGGGAAAAATTCTTCGAATATGATCTGTGTGATTTAAAAACCGGAGAAAAATTGATTTTCAAACCTGTAACGATTGCTCTGAATACTTTCAGAGACTGGCAACAATTTCGAGAATATGCACTGAAAAAACATCAGGATAGACAAAATATGAAAGAATGCCTGGAATTTTCTGTTAATGAAGGGAATCCGTTTGTAAAGGAATCGTTTCCTGTTTCTGTGATCGAGAATAGAAAGAAAAACAAAAATGGAAAAATCTTCCTGAAATTCATAAAAGATGAAAAATCGAAATTAGTGGGTTCTTTTTCTAAGAAGAATGATATCCAAAAAGTAGGGAAAAGATTCAAGTGTGATCGTGATAATCAATTGGATATTTTAATTATAGAAGCAAAGTTTGAAGAAGTTGAAACATCGCTTCAGAAAGTGATCTTCCCGATCGGTGAAGAGAACGTATCTTTCGAAGAAATTGAATTGGAAGGAATGAATGTGATGAGGATCGATAACGGAATTATTTCTATGGAATCTTCTACTTCTTTCGCTCCTTCTCTGTATTCGTTGAAATATAAAGGAAAACAGTGGCTGGATTCTTCTTTTCCGAAACCTTGTTCCAAAGGCTGGTGGAAACCCTGGATCGGCGGAATTTGTACGCTTCCCTCACAACTTCGGGTAAAGACGATCTTAGAAGAAAGTAATTCAACGAAATTTGTAAAGAAAACTGACAATCTTGAAAACGAATGGGAAGGCTTTTGCATCAGCACGGAGATTGTAAAAAACGAGAAATTCAAGGGATTGAAGTTAGATCAATATTTCCTGCTGTTACCCGGAGTTCCTGTAATGTACCACACTTTGGAGATTTTGCAGAATACAGGGAAATTCTTTCGGGATGTTGATTTTGAAACTGCCTGTTTCGTTAAACCGGATGATGATTTGCATAATTGTCATTTCCTTTCAAAAAACAAAGAAGGACAGGAATTCAAGGTAAATGCCGGGGAAAAGTTATATGATGTTGAAGCAAGTTCTCCTTTTAGTTTTGCGGGTGACAACCGAGACGAATTGCTTCAAATTTATCCGGCTTCAGAGGAAACTACGTCCTGGTTACTTACCGATACACAAATTTTAACTGCCTGGGTTGGTGATAAAATTAACTGTGAAAATAATAAACGAATTTATATTAGTTCACGCTTCTTCATTTTCGCAGAACAAAAGCTGGATGATGAAATGTTAAAGGATTTGAAGAATGTGAGATTTGGGTAAATAGATACGTTCCAACGCAGAGCATTGGAACGAGGAAAAAGTCGGTTCTAGTCAGTGCAAATCAGTGGCTAAATGAGGAGATATAATGAATTATAAATTGGTAACAACAAACGAAAGACCAGACCTTATTAGAGCTGGCGATAATATCGTTGAAGCTGTCTGACCTGAATTCATGCTGAATGATGCAATTGCAAATGAATCTACAAATAGAGAAGATAAATAACGGTAAAGAACGCAGTAGGATCTGTGAAGAAGTAATTCTTTCACTACCTAACTGGTTTGGTTTGGAATCTGCAAATAAGGAATATATTGAGAAAGTAGCAGATACTACCTTTCATGCAGCTTATTTGTTTGGCAAAGAAGTAGGTTTCTTCTCGATCATTTCACATTTTCCCAAAACAAGTGAGATATATGTTTGTGGCATTATATCAGAATATCATCGTTTGGGAATTGGCAAAAAAATGCTGAAAGTTATTGAGCAAGATTTGAAAAAGAAAGGAGTGAAATTCCTTACAGTGAAAACTTTAAGTTCATCTCACCCGGATAAAAACTATACTAAAACGAGAAAGTTCTATGAATCTGTAGGATTTGTTCCATTGGAAGAATTTAAGGAATTATGGGGAAAAGAATATCCGTGTTTGTTCCTTGTTAAGAAACTATAGAATATCATAAAAAGGTGTTCACTATCGGACACAAAGTGTTACATAAACGAACATTATAAATGTCGTTGGAATATTCTAATTATTTAGAATATAGGAAGATAAGCTGTTGGCATATAATTTGCTAAATTAAATATAATTTATGGAGAAATGATGAAAAAAGTTTATATATTTATTTTATTTATATTTATAGGAATCCTCAATGCAAAAGTTGAGATAAATATCCCAAAACTGGAAAGACCTCCGCTCATCGATGGTAAGATAAACGAAGGTGAATGGAAAAATGCAGTAATCATCGATAAATTCTACCAGATAGCTCCGGGAGATAATACCGAACCTTCCGAGAAAACCGAATTCTTTGTGGGATACGATGATAAAAATTTATATATTTTGGCTAAATGTTATGCAGAAGATAGCGGGATAATCAGGGATTTTCATTGCAGCCGAGATGCTATTTATACAACTGACAGAATATTCATTTTTCTTGATACATTCTATTCCAATCAACAAGCTTATTACGTAGGAGCCAATCTAAATGGGGAACAAGCAGATGGCATTGTTATCAATGATATCGATCCGTCTATTGACCTGTTCTTTGTTTCCGGTGGTAGTAGAACGGATTATGGGTATCTGGTAGAGATCTCTCTTCCATTTAATAGTATCAAATATAAAAGTGGCAGGAGTGTTTCCTGGGGTTTTTTCCTTAAACGACATATTCCAGATAAGAACGAAGAAATTACCTGCTTTCCAATAAAAAGAGGTGGAGGAAATTTCTATGAGAATTACGGTATTATTAACTTCAAAAATATTCCTGCAAAAATGAATTTGAAATTGATACCTGCTGTAACCGGAAATTGTACAGAGAATGAAGATAAACTGTTGAATGAAACAGAAATTGAAACTAACTTTGAACCTGAAATGAATATCTTCTTCGAACCGAATTCCAGCTT
>CBFDCX010000038.1:0-11410 GCA_965603415.1 uncultured bacterium | reverse complement strand
GAGTAGATTTCAGATACGAAGGTAAGGTTTTCTATTTTTTGGAAGTCAATACACTTCCCGGCATGACTGCACTAAGTTTAACGCCAATGGCTGCTAAAGAAGCAGGACTTAATTTCGAAGAACTTTTGGAAAAAATAATTGAATTTTCGCAAACAAAATAAACAAAGGAGATAATTATGAAAAAAGTATTCCTATTAATTTTTTTAATTCTTGTAGCATTCCTGCATGCTCAATATCCAATTACTATCGTTGTTAATCCAACAACAAGAACTTACAACATTCTTTACCCAGCATATTTTAACCCGGAAGATTCTGGAAATCAACCTAATATTTTCACAGTTACCTTTTCCGGTGATCCTGTTGACTTTGTCATCCACGCTACAATGCAATGGTATGAATATTCAGCTTATGCTACACTAACTCCAGATATTTCTGGAGAGTTTCCACCACCACTTACAAATCAGGAAATCATAAACACGAATCCACTGGGGTTTTCAATAATACAGACTTTCGAGGATTTTTTGGATGCTTTAGAAGACCAGATCATAGAAACAGGCAGAATGCCAGATGGAAACTACAATTTTGAAATTGCATGTTATGAACCCGGACATGCAGGAGAAGAAGGTTATGAAGTATCGAATAAAGTATTTGCTACATTAACCATTCGATCCCCCATCTCCATCTCACTGATTACTCCCGGGAATCCAATTGGTTTGGGTCCGGCTCCTATATCCGATAATTATCCGAACTTTATCTGGTTTTCCAATTTGTTCGAATATACCATAAAAATATTCGAGATAGATGGTGAATATACTACACCGGAAGAGATCGAGCTCCTGGATCCTTATTTTGAGGATCAATGCACCATCACAAGTTATCTCTATCCTACATATGCTCCCGACCTTATGCTTGGCAGAACCTATGCCTGGCAGGTTTCGGCAGATGTGTTAACGCCTGTGGGAGAGGAAGGAAGCTTCAAAAGCATTATCTATTCTTTCATGATATCCACGGACCAGGAAGATGAGATGAACAACCAGATATTGATAAATTTCCTTATACAATTGAATATAGAGGATCTTGAAGAATTAATTGCCCTCATTAACAGCGGGTATGATATTAAGAATATTTTCTGGCAGGGAAGTACTATTTCCATGGATGAACTGAATGATATTCTGGAACAGATCGCCAATGGTGATCTTATAATCGAAAATGTAAGCGTTGAATAGGAGTTAATCATGAAAAATATAATATCTTTTATTTTATTACTTGTTATAATTGTTTGTACCTTGGAAGCAGATTCGGTAGCAATTGCCTTAAAGGTTAAAGGTGATGTTGAATTAACACGTGAAGAAACATCGAGGCAGACACTAACCGGGGATGAATTTGTAAATAAGGACGAATTGGAAAGCAAAGAAAATTCTTTTGCTGCTGTTAAATTTGTAGATGGAAGCTCTGTAGTGAAACTTTTTCCCAACAGCATTTTAACCATCAATGCAGAAAAAGATAATGGTAAACTCAATAAAAAAAATTATCTGCAATTTGGAGAACTCTGGGCAAAGGTTACCAAGAAAACAGGTACATTTGAAATTGATACTCCTACTACAGTTGTTTCTGTAAAAGGAACCGAATTATTCCTGGTAGTAGATGAAAATGGGGAAACAGACCTTTTTACTTTCAAAGGTGAAGTCCATATAAAAAATAAAGCAGATGACAATGAAGCCACAATAATGGAAGGTCAGAACGCCCATACTTCGGGGGAAGGAGAAATACTGGTTGCTCCCACACAGGAAGGTGATATTGAAGAAAGCAAGATGGAAATGATGGAAAGTGGATTCAACTTACTTGAGATTGAACTCGAGAACAATGATGGAGAGAAGAAAACGATTAAAATAGATTTTGAATAGGTGAAATTATGAAAAAGATTATTATCTTACTTGGAGTTTTTCTGTTTTTCTCATCTCTTTTTTCTGATATTCTATTGCATCACGATGTACCAGTATCTATTACGCTGGGAGAAAAACTTGATCTGACACTCAATGTGAGAGATGGCTTCAGCGATATTTTCAATGTTAAGGTGTTGTACAGAGAAAGCGGGTCATTGTCATTTTCGGAGCTTGATATGGAAAAAGGTTCGGAAACCGATCCTGTTTTTTCTGTTGCAATTACAGATGCTGGAAGCTTTCAAAGCGGTATCGAATATTATTTCATTGCTGTACTAAATAATGGGACCGAAGAAACACTGCCGCAGATCAATCCTGAATTGAATCCTTTCCGGATTATTTCTGAAATACCGATTGCAGAGCAGAGCGGTTTTGTTCTGCTTTCCCCTGATTACAATTATTCCGATATCTCTAAAGATATCCTGATAGCTATTTCTTTCTTTGCTGTAGAAGATCAGATAAAACATAGTACGATAAGGTTTTTCTATGATGGAGAGGATGTCACTTCTCAGGCAAAGGTTTTTTCCAACATGATTGTATATGAAGTGAAGAACGCAAAACCTGGTAAACATAACTATAATGTCACTGCCATGCACTTCGATGGACGTGAGATCAAATCGAAATACTGGGTTACAAACGTTAAGGATAAAACACTGGAATTACCACTTAACCTTAGTGGGAAAGCTACTTTCACATCCTACCTGGATAATGTAGCAAGTGATTCTGAAGAAAAAGAAGATTCCGATAAATGGGCTAATTTCCTGATGAACCTGGATGGTAGTTATGAGTGGTTAAATTTCAAGACAAAAATGTATTTTTCATCATTGGAAACCAAATGGAGACAACCGGTAAACAGGTATAATTTAATTCTCCAGGTTCCTCATCTCGATCTGATAGCAGGTGATCATACTCCCGACTATGGAACATTTCTGGTAAGCTGTAAGAATATTCGTGGTATTCATTCAAAGCTGCATTTCAAGAATTTCAGGATGTTCTTTACAGCCGGCAGCAGTAAAAGAAGCGTAAATGGAAAAGCCTTTGATGATACCACATACACAGGTGATATTGTTTTAAATCATACTGCGGGAACTTTCCAGCGGAATTCATATTCACTAAGGTTTGAATCGGGCAATCCGCAGAGATTTACCTGGGGCTTGGGTTTTGCCAAGAACAAAGATGATATAGGGTCACTGAAAGAAATATATTATCGCAGTTCCATCGATACTACGCAAACAGTGTTACCCGAGGATAATATCGTAGTAAATACAGATATAAACCTGGCTTTATTCAACCAGCGTTTTGTATGGGGAGTGGAAGCTGCCATGAGCTATCACAACATCAATATCATCGACGGTGCAGTCCCGCTTGATAGTCTGGATCAGGAGATCGATTTCCCATTTGACCCGATAGATTTTGAAAATATCTTTGTTGTAAATAAATACATTGTTCCTTTTAAACCCGGATTAAGCAACATGGCGTATAAAACTTTCCTAAGAGCTTTCTTTTACAGAAATTTCTTTAATATCTCCTATACAGCTATTGGAACCAGTTTTAATTCTCTTTCTACAAATTACCTGCAAACAGATGCTCGCATTATAAGTATTAACGACAACGTAAACCTGATGAATAACAGGCTGGCAGTAAGTTTGGGATTGAATTTTATATCTGACAACCTTCACGATGAAAAGGAAGTAACCACCACTTCCACGAATTACTTTGTCCAGACTCTTTATCGTCCTGATGATAAATTATTCTTCAAACTTGGATTGAATAGCAATAATTCCCGGGATGATTTTGAACCGACACCTGAAGATACCCTCAGCTCTCCAATCGATATAACCACAATGAACATATTTTTTGGAGTAGGATATTTAGTGGAAAACATGAATTTAGCACCTACAAAATTCAGCCTGAGTTTCAATAATTCTGCCAATGGTGATGAAGTAAACGAAAGTTTCGATTATAAAAAGAATAATATTGTGTTAAGCGCTTCCAGCAAGTTTACTGATATTCCCTTGAAAACAACGCTTTCATATTCACTCACTTTGAATGACAATTCTACGTTAATTGAAATCGAGAACGAAGATCCTGTAACCGAGCAATTGAAATCATCTTACAATTCCTTATATTTAAAAGGAGAGTTAGAATTACTAGATGAAACATTAAAACCTTACTTTAATTTCAGGTATACATCTTTTGGTGGAGATATCGACCCACAAACAACCCAGATGTTCAATCTGGGAACCAGTTATAGTATCACACCGATGACATTTGTTTCTACCGATATGGGAGTAAAATTCTATCAAAACAAAGAAATCGAAGACGATAATTATTCCAAGTTCACCTGGAAAATGAAAATATCTCAGAAATTCTAAATGAAGAAACTGAAGTTTTTCATCATTCCTTTTGTCATCTTTGTTGTTTTGCGCATTCTTTCTGTAACCAGTTTCTGGCAGAATATCGAGCACAAATCGAAAGACAGGTTTTTTCTGATGCGCGGTACCAGGGAGATCTCTGATGGTATTGTAATTATTGAGGTCGGTGATGATACATTCAACACATTGAACGAACGCTGGCCTTTTCCCCGTAATTATCATGCACATCTTATCGAGAACCTGGGGAAAGCAGGTGCTAAACAGATAATTTTTGATATTGAATTTACAGAAAAAACAAATCCTGCTTCAGATGAGTTATTAGCGCAAGCTGCTGGCAAATACAAGAATATCATTCTTGCAGGCAAACTTATTAAAACCATCTATGCAAATTCCACCCGCGAACAACTTCTTGCACCTATCGATCTGATAACCCAGCGCGGAGTAGAGTGGGGTACCGTAAATATTTCCGCCGATGCCGACGGCTTTGTTCGCAAGTATGAACTTTTCCAGAAGAAAGGAAAAGAAATTAAACTTTCATTTGGTGTATTTTCGCTTGTAAAAACATTTTGGTTGTAAATTTTAGACTAAGAATTAAAAAACTTCTCCGGTTATTTCAGGATAGGTGGGAACCTGATTCCCAAAGTAACTTCCAAAAGCGCTTTAATAAATTATTACGGTCCTGCTGGAACTTTTAAAAGGTATGATTTTGCTGATGTAATTGACGATTCAACCTTTACAATTCCAACTTTGGATTTGGATAGATACAATGATTTTATTCAAAATGGAGATTTTAAAGATAAAATCGTTCTGGTGGGATTAACATCGGTAGAATTTCACGACACTCATCATACTCCCTTCTTTTCTAAAGATAAGCAGTTAATGCCCGGTGTGGAAATACATGCCAATTTCATTGAAATGGCCTTAAGGCAGGATTACCTTCGTGAATTCTCTTATATAAAGTTTCTCATTATATTTTTCTTTCTTTCATTTCTATTATTTTATATGAATTCATTTATAAAACCTACATTTTCGATCGCTATCAATCTTATTTTGCTGGTGGGATATTTGGGCTTTTCTTACTATTTATTTGTTAGGAAGAGTCTTTTAATACCTACGTTGGGAATTCCTGTATTAATAATCGTCATTTATATTGCCGGATTGATCTTCCAATATCTGAAAACGTTACAGGAACGTAAGTTCATTAAGCATGCTTTTGGTCATTATATCGCTCCCGAATTAGTAGACGAACTATTACAAGATCCCAGTAAACTTGAGTATGGTGGTGAACAAAAAGAACTAACCGTATTATATTGCGATATTGTTTCTTTCACCCCTTACACAGAAAGCCATTCACCCAAAGAAACAGTAGATATTCTGCGAGAATACCTTACAGAAATGGTGGAAGTAATAACCCATAATAGAGGCACATTAGATAAATTTGTGGGTGACGAGATAGTAGCATTATTCGGTGCTCCTGTTGGTCTGGAAGATCATGCGTACTGGGGTTGCAAAGCAGCTTTGGAGATGCGACGACGTATGAATGAATTGAAAGAAAAATGGGAAGCAGAGAAAAAAGATCCTTTCGAAATAGGTATAGGATTGAACAGTGGTGTTATGACGGTTGGTAATCTTGGTTCCGAACAGATTTTTGACTATACTGCAATTGGTGATAACATGAATGCAGGAGCCAGAATAGAAGCACTGACCAGGGATTTTAAAACAAAAAACAATATTATTATCAGCGACAGCACTTATCAAATGGCTCAAGAAAACATAATTACTGAATTTATTGAAGAAGTGAAAGTGAAGGGTAAAACAATTAAAATAAAAATTTACGAATTACAAGGTTTAAAAAAAGAAGTGTAGCTAAATGAATTTTATGGCAAAGACATTTAAGTACTTTTTTTTTAATAAAATAGAATTCCTTAACCATTTAAGTATGACTTAGTCCATAGAGGTGCTTACTTATAGTAAAATAAGGAGTTACGGATTTACGTAATTTCATGAAATTTTAAGTTAAAAGATGTAAAAACACGATGAAGCCAGTAAAAATGCAGGTTTAGAGAATTTTTTTGTTGACAAGAAAAACGGGGAAGCGAAATACTCGACGGTGTTCTTTAAACCACTAAATAAAGGAGGGTGTTCATGAACAGACAAGATTTAGTTGCTAAAATCGCTGCTAACGCAGATGTAACAAAAAAAGCTGCAAACCTTGCATTAAATGCAGTTATCGATGGTATTACCATAGCCTTGGAAAAAGGTGACAAGGTGTCACTGGTTGGCTTTGGCACTTTCAAAGTAAACCAAAGAAAAGCACGTACAGGTGTTAATCCTCAAACAAAAGCTAAAATTAATATCCCAGCAAGAAAAGTTCCAGTATTCAAAGCTGGTAAAAAACTCAAAGACGCAGTTAAGTAAGCAGCAATGTTTTTAAAAAGGCAAGAGTTATAAAAAACTCTTGCCTTTCTTTTATCTATTATTTTTTTTGTGTGATGAGCACAAAATAATTAAAAGAGGAAATTATGAAATTTTCAATAGAGAAGCAGGATTTACAATCCAATATTCAGCATTTATATAATATAGTTCCAAGTAAGAATACTATGCCTATACTCACAAATTATCTTATAGAAGCTGATGACCAGAAGAATATCCTGAAATTTACCGCAACCGACCTGGAAATTACTGTTGTCGTAGAGTTTGAAGCTGTTATTTCAGAAGGAGGAAAGGCAGCTATTTCTGCCAGGAATCTAAACGAGATCATTAATTCACTTCCGGATTCAATGGTTCATTTTCTTTTAGAGGAAGACTCTCTCAAGATTCATTGTGAACATTCAAAGTTCAATCTTCTTTGTGCCGAAAGCAGTCAGTTCCCGCTAATTCCCCAGAAAGATCTTACCAATGTAATAGAGCTCGATGCAAAGATGTTCAAAAAAATGATCGATAACACTCATTTTGCTGTTTCCAGTGAGATCAATCGACCCATCTTTACCGGTATTTTCTGGAAGATGTCTGCCGATAAGCAACTGATGGTTGCTACAGATGGAAAGAAAATTGCAGAATTTAATTTGAATGTTCAGATCGACATTCCAGAGGTTATCGAACAGATCATTCCTACCAAAGGATTGCTGTTCCTGGATAAAGTAATAGGTGAAGAATTACCTAAAATATCCGTTCTAATCGAATCTAACCGTGTTATGTTCGCTTATGGAAATTACACTATATTTACTCATATTATTGAAGGTCGATTCCCGGATTATACCAAAGCAATTCCCACTAATAATACAAACATACTTACGATAAAAAAGAACATGCTGAAAGAAGCTGTAAAAAGGGTTTCATTATTAGCATCGGAAGATACATTCAAAGTCAAATTTGATGTAACCGGCGAAACCTTGTCGATCAACAGTGCCAAGCGGGAAGAGGGTGAAGCTAATGAAATCCTGGAAGATTTTAAATATTCCGGTGAACCTCTTATTATTGCCTTCAACTATCGTTATCTTAATGCTATCCTGAATGTAATGGAATCTGACGAGATCGAGATCCGTATGGGTAAATCAAATGAACCGGCACTCTTTTTTAACACAGACAAAGACGAAACATATTCAGCTCGTTTCTTATTGATGCCGCTTCGGTTAGTCTAGTTGGAAATATTATCTTTAAAATTAAGAAATTATCGAAATTTTACTGAGCTTGAGTTAGTTTTTAAGCCGGAAGGTGCTCTTATCCATGGTAAGAATGGCATTGGAAAAACAAACCTTCTGGAAGCTGTATCATATTTTGCTTTTGGGAAATCGTTTCGAACCAGCAGTGATCTGGATTTGATAAATTTCTCAAAAGTTTTTTTTCGTATTGAAGGCTCATTTAAATTAAAAAACACAATCCATAAATTTGAAGCTGCTGTCGATAAAACTAGAAAACTTATCAAAATCGATGGTAATGCCATTGCACGAATAAGCGAAATTTATCGCTATCTGAAGGTTGTATACTTTTCTCCCGAAGATACTTTCATGATCGGAGGATCTCCCAAATACCGCAGAAATTTCATCGACCAGGCGATTTCGCAATGCTCTTTTGAATATATTGAATTTCTGCGAACTTACAATCGTATCTTAAAACAGCGTAACGCATTATTAAAAACCGAATTTGACAGTTCGGAAAAAAGGACATGGGATGAACAGTTTGCCCGTAATGGAGCAGAATTAATAAAACTCAGACTAAATTATCTTGAACAATTTATTCCCAAACTTACAGCATATTACGATAACATCAACGGAAAAAGTGAAATCCTGGGAATAAAATACAACTATTCGTTTCCAGTAACCGGAACAGATATCGCAGATGATATTCTCAGGCACTTGAATGAAATAGAAGATCAGGAAATAAAACAGGAAAGAACACTCTGCGGACCGCATCTGGATGATATCGATTTCCTGATTGATCAGCATGCTGCACGCAAGTTCGGCTCACAGGGTCAGAAACGTTCATTGGCAATTGCAGTACGGTTAACTCAGGCTCAATTGATCTCTGAGGAAGGCAGCGAAACACCGATCTTGATGTTTGATGATGTTCTTGCCGATCTGGATAAAAAACGAGCAAAAAAAATAATGGGGATGCTGAAACACACACACCAGGTTTTTATAGCAACACCCAATATTGAAATTTATAAACCTTTCCAACTACCCGAAATTGAAATGGAGAAAATTGGTGAAGTTAAATAAGAACATTTTCGGCTGGATAATGTACGATTTTGCTAATTCATCTTTTACAACTATCATTGTAACAGTTATTTATAGTGTTTATTTCAGGAATGTTGTTGTTAACCAGGGTGAATTGGGAACTGCATTGTGGGGTAGAGCAGTAAGTATTTCGATGCTTATGGTAGCTCTTACAGCTCCCATTTTCGGAGCTGTGGCCGATTGTTCCCGAGCCAAGAAAAAGTTCCTGTTCTATATGACCTATCTTACAGTTGCTTTTACTGCACTTTTGTATTTTGTAAAAGCTGGAAATATATTTACGGGAATGTTGTTCTTCATCATTGCAAATTTCGGATTCAACAGCGGTAATGTATTCTATAATGCGCTACTTCCGGATATTGTTCCTCGTAATCAATTAGGCAAAGTATCCGGCTTGGGCTGGGCTGTGGGGTATATTGGCGGCCTTGTTTCACTACTGTTGATGCTGCCGCTGATACATAACAAATGGATCAATCTTGTTTTTCCTGCAGTAGCTGTATTTTTTGGTCTTTTTGCGCTTCCTACGTTTTTCCTTTTAAAAGAGATCCGTCGTCCTTCCAGAAGAACAAATTATATTAAAACTGCTTTTACCCGTGTAAGAACTTCTTTCAAAAGTATAAAGGAATTCAAAGAATTAATAAGATTCATTTTAAGCTATCTTGTATATAATGATGGAATTATCATCGTTATCAGTTTTGCTGCTATCTACGGTGCTACACGCTTTGGCATGAACGAAAAACAGCTTATCACGTATTTTGTGATCGCCAATGTTACATCTATGATCGGTGCTTTTATATTTGGTTATATTCTCGATAAAATCGGCGCAAAAAGAACGATCACGATCACTCTACTCATCTGGATAGCAGTTGTTATCTGGGCATATTTCTGTAGATCGCTCAATGAATTTTACTTTGTGGGTCTATTAGCAGGCATTGCTATCGGTTCCAGCCAATCCAGCAGCAGGACGATGTTAGCACTTCTTACACCACCAGATAAAATGGCAGAATTCTTTGGATTCTATTCTGTTACAGGAAGGCTTGCATCAATATTTGGACCTTTAGTTTACGGAGAAATATCAAGGATCACAGGTAACCAGAAATGGGCTATTCTTTCAGTTGCCATCTTTTTTATTGGTGGAGCATTAATATTACAAACAGTTAACGAGGAAAAAGGAAAAAGGACGGCACTTTCCTGGAAACCACTGGAAAATTAATTAAAAAAAAGTTTTACAAAATCAGATACGATTAATTCATTGTTATTCCTGTAAGTTATAGAAAATATTTCAAATTCGATATAAATAGAGAATTGGAGGATCAATGCAAAGAACGATGCTTTTATCGAAAATACACAGAGCAAGCGTAACAATGCGAGACCTGAATTATGCTGGCAGCATCACGATAGATAAAAATCTACTGGATGTTACTGGTATGAAAGCATATGAAAAAGTAGAGATCTACAATATCAGTAATGGAAACAGGTTTGCCACATATATTATCGAAGGTGATGCCGGTTCAGGAATTATTGGTATAAACGGTGCTGCAGCACGACTTGTGAGTATTGGCGATAAAATAATTATTGTGAATTATGGTTTACTGGATGAAGAAGAAATAAAGAATCATAAAGAAGAGATCATTGTTGTGGAAGACGAGAAAAATCTTGTTTACAGAGAGATTTAAGTGCAACCAAAATTGACAAATTCTGCTTTTGAAATGCAGAAAATATGCAGAGGTATCAAAGGAACAATCGGATTCGTTCCCACTATGGGATATTTACATGAAGGGCATCTGAGTCTGGTTCGTGCAGCCAGGAAAAGGTGTAATACTGTTGTGGTGAGCATTTTTGTAAATCCTTCTCAGTTCAGTCCCAACGAAGATCTGCCATTGTATCCGCGAAATATCGACCGTGATGTGAAATTACTCACCGAGCTTGGAGTAGACTTTATCTTCTTTCCCACAGAACAGGAAATGTATCCGCCTGGCTACAAAACCTGGATAACGGTTGATAAGATCACCCAGATACTTTGCGGAAAATCACGTCCCACTCATTTTCGGGGAGTTATTACTATCGTCTCAAAACTGATGAATATAGTCGATCCGGATTATATGTTTATGGGTGAAAAAGATTTCCAACAGCTTGTTGTTTTGCAACAAATGGCAAAAGATCTGAATTACAGAACGAAAATAATTGGCTGTCCTATCGTGCGGGAAGAAGACGGTTTGGCGATGAGTTCCAGGAATAAGTATTTATCTGATTCTTCCAGGAAAGATGCTCTCTGTCTTCATAACTCGCTTCTATTAGCTAAAAAACTATTCAAGCAGGAAATTACCTCTTCCAATAAAATAATAGCTGAAATGAGCAATTT
>CBFDCX010000037.1:0-11469 GCA_965603415.1 uncultured bacterium | reverse complement strand
TCCCTATTCCCAAATTCAGATGTCTGGGAATAGCTAAATTTAATAAACTTGAAGATGCTGGAAATGCAATTTCAGAAATAATGTCCAGTGGAATAAATTTATCTATGCTTGAACTAATGGACAATATTGCTATTACTGCCGTTAATAAAGCTCAGAATTTGGGACTTCCAGATGTGGAAGCAATTCTTTTGTTTGAAGCTGATGGAATGGCAAAAGAAGCTGTTGATATTGAAATACAGAAAATCATTGAAATCTGTAAGACACAAAAAGGGTTTGGTATTGATTTGAGTTATGATGCCAAAGAAAGGACAAAAATATTCTCAGGTAGGAAAAAATTGTTCCCATCCTTATCAAGATTTAAAGATTACTTTACTTGTGCATCTTTAGCTGATGACATGGCTGTTCCTTATTCCAAAATGGCGGAGACTGCTAAAAAAATTCATGAAATCGCTAAAAGGAATAATGTGATAATGACAGCTTACGGACACTGTGGTTCAGGATGTATGCATACCAAAATCCTGATGGATCCAAGAAAAAAATCTCAATGGGAAGATGCTAAAAGAGCTGTTTCTGAAATATATGATTATGTCAGATTAGTCGGCGGAACTACTTCTGCTGAACACGGGATCGGAATATCAAAAGCTCTGGCATTTAAGAAAGAAAAATCTAACTCTTTAGATGCAATGCGCGCAATAAAAAAGGCTCTGGATCCGAATAATGTTTTGAATCCCGGTAAATTAATGGATGCCCCAGATGACTGGGTTACAGCAACGAAATTGAGATATACTACACAACAAGGTATGACCTAAATCTTTCTTTCTTGGAAACAGGAATAGATTTTTTGGGAGAGTATTTCTATGGAATTTAAAAGAATACAAAAATGGGATAATGAACTGAATATTTGCATTAGATGCGGATATTGTTTTGAACATTGCCATCTTTTTAAAATAACAGGTTGGGAAACAGATACTCCTCGTGGAAAACTTATCTTGATCTATGGTTTGATACACGGAGAAACAAAATCATCTGAATACATCGCAAATAAGATTTTTGAATGTTTCTATTGTAAAAGATGTGATAATAGTTGTTCAGCCGGTGTTTCCATAACGGATATTTTCACTGATGCCAGAGCTGATTTTGTGGATGCAGGTTTTGATGTTGATGGCACTACTTCAAAAACAAATGATGATCTTTGCAGCCGTTGTGGAATTTGCGTTTCTGTCTGTAAACACGAAGCACGTTCTCTGGATAAAGAAAATAAAAAAATTGTAATTGATAAAGTTAAATGCCAAAGTTGTGGTTGTTGCGAAGCAGCATGTCCTTCCGGAGCTGCGTATATTGTTGAAGGCTGGGAACTGGGTGAGAACGAATTGCGTGAGAAAGTGATCAATATTTTAAAGGAAGATAATAATGAACCCAAAATCAGTAATATTTTGTTGTAGTTGGTCTTCATATCCTGGTTTACAGTTATCCGAAAATCTTTATGAAGATCCAGGAAAGCAAAATAACATAATCATAAGTATGTGCTCTGGCAGAGTTTCTGCTGAATTAATATTAGAGGCATTCAAAAACGATGCCTGGGGTGTAATGGTTGCAAGTTGTCCGAATGAGAAGTGTGAGCATGATGCAAATTATAAAACCAGAAGAAGAATTATTCTACTTCAAAAAATGCTCGAGCAGTTAGGAATTGAACCTGAAAGGATCAAGCTGGAATGGATAGATAAAGGAGAAGCTGCCGAACTAAAACTTGCGATCGATAATTTTTCAAATGAATTAAGAAAAATGGGACCTGTGAGTGTAATAAATTAGAGGAATGTAATTTTATGGAAACAAATTATTTAAAGCAATGGGAAAATGAATTGAATATTTGTATCAGATGTGCATATTGCTTTGAAGGATGCCCTGTTTTTAAAGAACTCGGCTGGGAGATAGATGGAGCAAGAGGTAAATTAGTTGTAGCTTATGGATTATTGACTGGTGAGCTTGAACCTTCTGAATATATTGCAGAAAAATTGTTTCAGTGTACTTTCTGTAGAGATTGTGTAGAAAGATGTTCAGCTGATATATCGGTTCCTGATATTATGGGAGCAGCAAGAGCAGATCTGTTTGAAGCAGGTTATTCTTACGATTCGCATAAAGAACTCACTAAAAAAATTGAAAAGAGCGGTAATATCTTTGGAAAAGAACTCAACCCTCCTGTATTTGAAGGCGAAAAAGCAGTTCTATTAGGTTGCAGACTTGTTGAGAGAAAAGATGATGCAGAGAAATATCTAACAATACTGGAAAAACTCGGCGTTAAGACAAAAACATTTAATGAATCCTGCTGCGGTATGCCATTTGCTGTTCTTGGTGATAAGAAAGGATTTTCTAATCAACAAGATAAATTCAGAGATACAATACCCGATAAAAAGGAAGAAGTTATATGTGCCTGTACTACCTGTGTATTTTTTATCAGGGCAAAATATCCTGATTTGAAAGCTAAATATATAATTGATGAAATAATGGAAAGATTGCCTGATTATAAAGGTAAATTTAAAAAGTTAAACATTAAAGTAACATATCATGATCCTTGTAATGTAGCAAGGGGAATGGGTATGGTTGATGAACCCAGAGATATTCTAAAAAAAATTTGCTCGGAATTAGTTGAAATGTCTACTTTTGGCAAGCAAGCTGAATGTTGCGGTGGCGGTGGCGGTGTTCTTGTTACAGATAAAGAACTCTCTTTAAAACTTGCAGAAAAACGGGTAGAACAAGCAATAGAAACCGGTGCAAAAGTTTTAACCACACTTTGTCCAACCTGCGAATTGAATCTTAAAAATGCTGCTGAGAAGTATAATGGAAAAATAAAAGTTAATAATCTTCTTGATCTTTTATACGAATCGATGATTTAAAAATGGAGGTACAAGTGCCAAAGCCAAAAGCTGCTTTTTATTGGTGTTCTTCTTGCGGAGGTTGTGAAGAAGCCATTGTAGACCTGAATGAAGATATATTAAAAGTGGTTGAATTAGTAGATATTGTTTTCTGGCCCTGTGCAATGGATTTCAAATATGAAGATGTAAGAGATATGAAAGACAATGAGATCACGGTTGCTTTTATAAATGGAGCTATCCGCACTGAGGAACAGGAAAAAATGGTATATCTTCTCAGGAAAAAAGCTCAACTTATTATTGCATTCGGATCTTGTTCTCACCTTGGAGGTATTCCCGGGTTGGCAAATTTCTGGGATAGGGAAACTATTTTTGAATCTTCTTATAGTAAAAATTGTCCTTCTGTTGATAATCCTAAAAGAATTGTTCCTCAGACAAAAAGCAAAGTTCCGGAAGGAGAATTGACCTTACCTGCTTTTCATAATACTGTAAGAAGCCTTGATCAAGTAATCGATGTGGATTATTATCTTCCCGGATGTTCTCCTGCTCCTTATTTAACTATGAACGCAATCAATGCTATTCTTGCTGGAGAATTACCGGAAAAAGGAACAGTCTTAGCTCCCATTAAATCTTTATGTGATGTTTGTGAACGCAATGATTCCAAACCGGAAAAAATTTCTATAAATCAGATAAGGAGAATTTCAGAAGTTATTGCAGACCCGGAAAAGTGTTTTCTTGCAGAAGGAATAATTTGTATGGGACCGGTTACCAGAGCAGGATGTACTCCTGAAAAAAGTGGAAGATGTATCACTGCTAATATGCCCTGTCGCGGTTGTTATGGTCCTTCACCGGAAGTAAAAGATATTGGTGGAAAAATGATATCTTCTCTCGCTTCCATCGTAGGTTTGGAAGGAGAAGAAAATATGAGCGACAAAGACACGGAAAAACTTATTAACCAAATAGTTGATCCTGCTGGATATTTCTATCGTTTTTCTCTACCTTCTTCTTTATTGAGAAGAAAAAGAATGAGTAATTCTGTAACGGAGAATAAATAAAATGGCTAAAAAAATATCAATTGATCCAATTACAAGATTGGAAGGTCATGGAAAAATAGAAATTTTCCTCGATGATAACGGTAACGTTAAAAATGCATATTTACAGGTTCCCGAATTGAGGGGATTCGAGCAATTCTGCGTGGGACGACCGGTCGAAGAACTGGCAAGAATCACTCCCCGCATCTGCGGCGTTTGTCCCACAACACATCATCTGTGCTCAACCAAAACACTCGATGCTGTTTATAATGTTAAACCAACAGAAACTGCCATAAAATTAAGACGACTCATCAACGATGCTTTTATTGCAGAAGATCATCTGCTTCATTTCTTCTTCCTTGGCGGACCTGATTTTGTGGTTGGACCGGATGCTCCTCTCGGAGAAAGAAATATTCTTGGTGTTATCGGTAAAGTTGGCATTGAAATCGGTAAAAAAGTTATCGATATGAGAAGAAGGCTGCGGAGCATTATAACCTATCTTGGCGGAAGAGTGATTCA
This sequence comes from uncultured bacterium, assembly GCA_965603415.1. Taxonomy (GTDB): domain Bacteria; phylum Cloacimonadota; class Cloacimonadia; order Cloacimonadales; family TCS61; genus JACNIV01. The sequence continues at coordinate 7,052 of CBFDCX010000037.1, read as the reverse complement.
TCCTGTATGTGGTTTACCTGGCGGTGTTTCAAAAGGATTACCGGAAGATCAGCGCAAAGTTTTTTTGAAAATTGCTAAAGACTCTGTTGAATTTTCTAAGTTCTGCTTGCAGGTATTTGATGACATCGTTCTAAAAAATGATACTTACCTCGACTTAATTGTGGGTGATATTTTCAAACACCAAACTTATTACATGGGGCTGGTTGATGAGGATAACAAAGTTGATCTCTATGACGGGAAGATTCGAGTGGTTGATCCGAATGGAAAAGAATTTGTCAAATTTGAAGCAAAGGATTACCTGGATCATATTGTCGAGCATGTAGAACCCTGGAGTTATATTAAATTTCCATATTTAAAAAATATCGGTTGGAAGGGTTTTGTTGATGGAATCGGCAGCGGTGTTTATCGTGTTGCTCCCCTGGCAAGACTCAATGCTGCTGATGGAATGAAAACCCCTCTGGCGCAGGCTGAATACGAAAAAATGTATGCTACCCTGGGAGGAAAACCTGCTCATAATACATTAGCTTTTCACTGGGCAAGATTGATAGAGGTTATGTATGTTTCTGAAGAGTTAGTTCAACTTCTTGAAGATAAATCAATCACAAATCCTGATATCAGAAATCTTCCTACAAAAACTCCGAGTGAAGGTGTTGGTGTTATTGAAGCTCCCCGGGGAACTTTGTTCCATCATTATAAAACAGATAAAAACGGTATGGTAACAAATGTTAACCTGATAGTAGCTACTGTTAATAATTCTGCTGCTATTTCCATGTCCATTGCCAAAGCTGCAAAAGGGCTAATCAGCAAAGGTAAAGTTAATGATGGACTTTTGAATATGGTGGAAATGGCTTTTCGATCTTATGATCCTTGTCTTGCTTGTGCAACTCATTCTTTGCCGGGCAAAATGCCTCTTATCGTAAATCTTCGTGATAACAACATGGATATAGTTCAATCTATTAGAAGAGATTAACTTGTTTGATGAAAACACTGGTTTTAGGATTGGGAAATACGATTTTAACTGATGATGGAGTAGGAATAAGAGTAGCACAAAAAATTAAAGAAAAATGTAAAAATATTGATATCTCTGAAGCCAGCGCTGCTGGCTTCAGAGTTATAGACGAGATAATTGGTTATGATAAACTTATTCTGATTGACTCAATTAAAACTGGAAAAGCTGAACCAGGAAAACTTCATAAATTTACTTTTGAAGAATTCAAAAAAACACGACATCATGCTCAACCACATGATATCAGCCTATTTGAAGCTTTTGAGATCATTAAACAACACGGAGATAAATTACCTTCTGAAATTGAAATTTATGCGGTAGAAGTTAGTGATACTTCAACTCTTTCTGAAATATGCACAATGGAAGTTGAAGCTGCTATTCCAAAAATTTCTCAAAAAATTATTGATGAACAATCGCTCTTTAAATAAATTGAATTTATAATATTAATCTTCGGAGGATAGATGAATATTCACGAATATCAGGCGAAACAGATTTTTGCAAAATATGATGTTCCCATTCCAAAAGGAAAAATGATCGAAAAAACTGAAGATGCAATAGATGCAGCTAAAGAAATAGGGGGGAATATCTGGGTAGTAAAAGCTCAGATCCATGCAGGAGGAAGAGGGAAAGGTGGTGGAGTAAAACTTGCCAGATCCATCGATGAAGTTGAAAAATATGCTTCTGAAATAATTGGAATGACCCTGATAACTCATCAAACCGGATCTGCTGGAAAATTAGTTAAAAAAGTTTATATTGAAGGTGGGATCGATATAAAAAAGGAACTTTATCTTGGTATGGTTCTGGATAGAGCAAAAGAATTACCTGTTATGATGGCATCTACCGAAGGTGGAGTAGAAATTGAAAAAGTAGCTGCAGAAACACCTGAAAGAATCATCAAAGTTGAAATCAATCCTCTCACCGGATTTCAAGGATATCATGCTCGTGAATTAGCATTTGGTTTGAATCTTTCAAAAGAGCAGATAAAAGAATTCGGAAAATTTGCTCAAGCACTTTATAAAGTTTATACTATGAATGATGCAAGCCTTGTAGAGATTAACCCATTGGTATTAACTGCAGATGATAAATTTATTGCGCTCGATGCCAAGATGGGATTTGATGATAACGCTCTTTACCGGCATCCGGATATTTCGGAAATGCGTGATTACGATGAAGAAGACTCAGCAGAAATCGAAGCTAACAATTATGGATTAAGTTATGTAAAACTCGATGGAAATGTGGGTTGTATGGTAAACGGAGCAGGATTGGCAATGTCGACAATGGATATAATAAAACTTGAAGGTGGTGAACCTGCAAATTTCTTGGATGTGGGTGGTAAAGCCAGTGCAAGCACGGTTGCCAAAGGATTTGAAATAATCCTGAAAGATCCGAATGTAAAAGCGATCCTGGTAAATATTTTCGGTGGCATTGTCCGATGTGATAGGATTGCAAACGGCATTCTGGAAGCTACGGAAACAACCAAAGTTGAAGTTCCAATTGTTGTCAGGCTGGACGGAACAAATGCCAAAGAAGCAATTGAGATAATTGGGAATTCCGGTTTAACAAATATCATTTCTGCAACGGATCTTGGTGATGCTGCCAGAAAAGTTGTAAAAGCTGCCAAAGGAGTGTGATCGATGAGTATCTTAGTAAATAAATCTTCCAGAGTGATTGTTCAGGGTTTTACGGGAAAGGAAGGAACATTCCATGCAGAACAGTGTATTGCTTATGGCACAAATGTAGTGGGTGGTGTTACTCCTGGCAAGGGCGGTCAAACTCATCTTGGAAGACCTGTGTTTAATACAGTTAAAGAAGCTGTAAAATCTACTGAAGCAGATACTTCCTTAATCCTCGTTCCTCCGGCTTTTGCTGCTGATGCTGTGATAGAAGCAGCTGCTGCGGGAATTAAAGTGATCGTTTGCATAACCGAAGGTATTCCAACTCGGGATGTTATTATTGCAAAGAAATTCGCTGATAAACATAATGTTACATTGATAGGACCGAACTGTCCGGGCATTATTACAGCAGATGAAGCTAAGGTTGGCATTATGCCGGGCTTTGTGTTTAAAAAGGGGAAAGTTGGTTTGATTTCAAAATCTGGAACACTTACCTACGAAATGGCAAACCAGGTGGTTCTGGCAGGTTTGGGAATTTCCACTGCAATAGGTATAGGTGGAGACCCGATAATAGGAACTACTATCATTGATCTTTTAAAACTTTTTGAAAAAGACCCGGAAACAGAATCTATAGTTATTATTGGTGAGATCGGTGGTGATATGGAAATTCAAGCAGCTGAATATATCAAAGAAAATATCACGAAACCTGTAGTGGCTTTCATAGCAGGAAGTACTGCTCCCAAAGGCAAACGAATGGGACATGCTGGAGCTATCATTGCCGGAAGCAAAGGTACAGCACAGGAAAAAATGGATGCTCTGGCTAAAGCCGGAGTTACCGTGGTTGATTCTCCTGCAGATATCGGTGTGAAAGTTCGAGAGGTTCTTAATAAATAATATTCTGAACAAAGGAAGGACAAAATGAATGATATAGAAAAAATCAATGTAACTGCAGAAAAATATAAAATGCAGGGAGAATTATTGAAAGCTTCCAAAGAGTACAATAAGATATTGGACAAAGATCCGGATAATATAAATTCAAGGATAAGCCTTGCAGATATTTATTATATTCTTGGTGATATTGAAAAATCGATAGAAATGTATGAGAAAGTAGTTATAATAAAACCGAATTACGTATCCGTTTTATACCGTCTTGGAATTTGTTATTTCAGGGCGACGAAATTCTATAAATCTATCGAAGTTTTGAGTCGCGTGATAGACCTTGATACGGATCTTCATATGGCATATTATTGGATCGCTCTTTCATATTACCATGTAGGACGCATCAAAAAAAGCATCGATTTTTTTCAGAAATTACAGGAAAAAAATGAGGACAGTACTCTGGGATTTTATCATTTAGCAATTTCATATAAAGCTATGGGAAAATATGAAAAAGCAATTGAATGTCTTAAAGAAATCTTAAGTGAAGACCCGAACATTGTCTCGGTAAATTACCATCTCGGTGAATCATATTTGGGGCTTACAGAGATAAAACAAGCTCTAATGTGTTTCAAGAAGGTTCTTGATATTGACCCTGAACATCGCGGAGCAATGGATAAGATGTATACTCTGATAAACGATCAGGAATTAATGTATACTTTTGGTGTTGAAAGTGCCATGAATGAAGATGATGTCGATTCGCTGATCTCAAATTATCATATTGGCGAAGCATATAAAGGTTTTGCCTCTATCGAAAAAGCGTTCAAATATTTTAAACAAAAAAATGAAAAAAAATAAGAAATAATTGAGAGCAAATTTATGAGAGAAATAGATATAAATAAGATCGTGCCAATTGTGAAAAAACTTTGTATCGATGCAAGTATTTACATTGGAGACGATGTAGTAGAAAAACTCAAAGAATTCCAGGAAAGGGAAGAATCTCCGATTGCAAAAGAAATTATATCGATAATATTTGAAAACCAAAGGCTTTCTGTTGAAAAACAAATGCCATTGTGCCAGGATACAGGTGTTGCTGTTTTCTTTATTGAGCTCGGACAGGATGTTCATCTGGTTGGTGGTGATTTTTATGAGGCTATCAATGAGGGTGTTCGACAAGGATACAAAGAAGGTTACCTGCGAAAATCCATGGTTGATGATCCGATAATCGACAGGAAAAATACACAAGATAATACACCAGCACTAATTTATTTAGATATTGTTCCCGGAGATAAGATTAAGATAACACTTGCAGCAAAAGGCGGTGGTTCGGAAAATATGAGTGAAGTTAAAATGATGAAAGCCGCTGACGGAATAGAAGGTGTAATAGATTTCGTTGTAGATAGAGTAAAAAGGTCCGGTGGGAATCCCTGTCCTCCAATTATTGTTGGTATCGGTCTTGGAGGGAATTTTGAACAAAGCGCTCTTTTAGCAAAAAAATCTCTTCTTAGACCGTTGAATGAAAAAAATCCCGATCCTAAATGGGCAAAAGTAGAAGATGAGATTTTAGAAAAAGTTAATAATCTTGGAATTGGTCCGCAGGGATTGGGTGGCAGAACAACTGCTCTTGCAGTTCAAATATTAGCTAAACCATGCCATATTGCCTGTATGCCGGTTGCTGTTAATATTCAATGTCATGTTCACAGACATAAAAGTGCAATAATATAAAAGGAGAAAACATGGCTAAGGAAATACATTTATATACTCCACTAAAAGATGATGATTTAAAAGAACTCAAAATTGGTGATAAAGTCCTAATTACAGGAACCATCTATACGGCTCGTGATGCTGCCCATAAAAGACTTGTTGACTTAATAGAAGCAGGCAAAGAACTTCCTTTTGATATAAAGGGACAGATCATATATTTTGTAGGTCCAGCTCCGGCCAGACCTGGTATGCCGATCGGCTCGGCAGGTCCCACAACCAGCTACAGGATGGATCCATATTCTCCAATTCTTCTGGATGCTGGCTTGAAAGGGATGATCGGTAAGGGTCCCAGAAGTAAAGAAGTTATAGATTCAATGATAAAAAATAAAGGTGTGTATTTCGCGGCGATCGGTGGTGCGGCAGTTGTAATGGCGCAATCTGTGAAAGCAGCAAAGATTATAGCCTATGAAGACTTGGGAACTGAAGCAATAAGAGAACTCAAGGTAGAGAATTTACCTTGCATTGTAGCAAATGATGTTTATGGTAAAGATCTGTATGAAGAAGGTGTAAGACAAAACAGGAAGTAAAAGAAATTAAGAAGGAGGAATAATGGAAAAGGTGTCAATAATCGGTAGTGGTAATGTTGGTGTATCGGCAGCATTTTACATTGCTGAGAAAGGATTTGCAAATATTATGCTCATTGATATCATGGATGGTAAAGCTCAAGGTAGTGCTCTTGATCTATCAGAAGCTTCACCCCTACGAGGTTATGATATTAAAATTGAAGGATCTTCTAATATTGAAGACATTAAAGATTCAAAGGTCGTAGTCATCACTGCCGGAAAAGTAAGAAAACCAAATACTCTTCGCCTTGAATTACTGGAAGAAAATGTGAAAATTCTTGATCCCATAATTGAAGATATTAAAAAGTATGCACCCGATTCGATGGTTATAGTTCTGAGTGAGCCCATAACTGCATTAACTTATTACACTTGGAAAAAGACCGGTTTTGACAGAAAGAAAGTTTTGGGAGTATCAGGCAAACTCGATGTAACAAGAGTCTGCGAATTTGTTTCTCAGGCACTCAAAGTAACTCCTGCGGAAGTAAGCGCACTTGTTTTGGGAGGGCACCATAAATTTATGGTTATACCACCCGAATTTATCAGAGTTTGTGGTATTCCTATTACAGAATTGCTATCCAAAGAAGAAGTGGAGAAAATAATCGATAAAGCAAGGGAAGCTGGGACTTCAATTTTATCATTATTAAAAACGCAAACATCTATGTATTCTCCAGGAGCTGCCATTGCTGAAACAGTTGGAGCTATTATCAATGACACAAATGCCATCTTATGTGTTCCTGTCTGTCTGGACGGTGAATATGGATTCAAAGATACATGCCTGGGTATACCGGTTCAACTTGGTTCAAATGGTATTGAAAAGATTATCGAATTAGAATTATCTCTTGATATTAAGGATAAACTTAAAACTTCAGCGCAAGTGATCAATAAAACAATTGAATCATTAAGTATATAGGAGGTCGACATGAAAGTTAGTATAATCGGTAGCGGTAATGTTGGTATAGCTACAGCTCTTTATTTAGCTGAGAAACGAGTTTCAAATATAGTTCTAATAGACGTGGTAAAGGGTTGGGCGGAAGGTAAAGCCATGGATATTGCTCAAGCTTCTCCCATTAGAAGATATGATGTATTCATAAATGGTTATTCTGATATATCAATGATCAAAGATTCTGATGTAATTGTTGTTACAGCTGGTAAACCTCGTCTTCCGGGAATGTCACGGGAAGATTTACTTAGAGATAACGTGAAAATCATGAAAAGTGTTTCTGAAAGTAT